>CAZOCN010000050.1:0-9413 GCA_964578315.1 uncultured Candidatus Bathyarchaeia archaeon | reverse complement strand
AATCCATATATCATTTCTTCTTTCACAAACAATTCAGAGGGATAGACCCTACACCGGTCTCCAGA
This sequence comes from uncultured Candidatus Bathyarchaeia archaeon, assembly GCA_964578315.1. Taxonomy (GTDB): domain Archaea; phylum Thermoproteota; class Bathyarchaeia; order Bathyarchaeales; family CAZOCN01; genus CAZOCN01. Next base: position 9,348 of record CAZOCN010000050.1, on the reverse strand, counting down.
TTCAACTTTCAAGAGGCACTTAAACTCCTCAAAGAGAGGGGCGGAAAAATAGCTGAACTCTCTAGAGAAAGATCGCCCTTCCCTGGGGAAACTACTGATGAACGCTGGGCTTACGTTACAGCTCACTACGCCTCCCTAGAGTATTTGAGATGCGATATGGTAGACGAATTCGTTATGTTAGCCAAAGATCTTATCAAATTATCTAAAGGAGGAGACGTTAATAAGGCAAAGAAAGAGCTTGATGAAGCTCTAAGGTTAATAGCTGAAGGGAAGAGAACAGAAGCTGCTAAACACGCTGTTAGATCCTACCAAACTTTATATTTTCCACCTTGAAGAGGATACAAAGTTTATTTCTAGTCCATTTTAAGCATTCATTACATCAGGCTTCTTTTTTAGAAATTCTTCTACAAATGAATATCATCTCTTCAACTTAGGAATGAAATAAAGTATGACTGCTATTATCATCATAACAATTGATATCTGCCATATCCATCCTATCCTTAAGAACCTATTTATAATAAGTAATGCTACGACTAAAAATATCAGAATAGCTGCAATCGTTTTAATGCGCAACTCTACACCCTTCATACAGAGAGAGTTAATCATATATAACTATGAAATACTTAGTTGAAAGCGTCAAAAAGTTCAGATGCCCGAGCCATGTTATCTATAGCGTATAAATCGTACGGTGCATAGGTGCTGGTGAATTCAACGTAATCTAATACTTCGGCGAGGCCTAGAATCTCCATTGTGCCGGGCCAAGTGCTATGTATATGGGTGCCTATAGTTGGCTTATCATGTTTTATCAACTCTCTATGTTTATTCTTCCTCATCCCAAATCAATCTCCTCATTGAACGAGTTTAAATTACTAATTATCAATTTATGTTCGACGCGTGCTTAAAGGTGGAGTAGGCATCTTAAATGAAAATTGGTTATCGCATTTAATGCCTGCTATGGATAGAGGGGCTTGAAGGTCATTTTGGCATATATCATACTAAACAGTATATTTTGATTTTTATAAGTATATAATCAGCGATCGAAATTTATATATGCTAAAAAGAAATATAATTGAGGAAAGTTGAAATATGAGAATTGGTTTTCTTTTCTGCTAATTCTAATTGTCGTCGTTAATGTCTTCGCAGTGTTGAAGGTTGGAGCAGCGCCTGTGATAGGTTTAACAGAAACCACTCTTTATCCGATCGCGGATTCGTACGTAAACGAAACAAGTCCGGACGCAAACTATGGTCTCGACAACAAACTTAGAATAAAATTCAACTCATACCTATGTTACGCTTACATAATGTTTGATTTGACCACTATTCCAGCTGAAGCCACCTTATTTTCTGCTACGTTAAAGGTCTATGCTTACTCAGGATCGTGGAGAGGCCCCTTTGGCAGCGTAAGTGTTGGCGCACATTACTCTCCAGACAATACTTGGACAGAGGAGGGGATCACTTGGAACAACAAACCAGCTTTTAAAGATGAAGCAACCGATTCTTACAGCTTTGGCATGTTCGCGTATGAAGGTTATAGATCGTGGAACGTAACTGAAGATTTGAAGGTTGCGTTTAGTGAAGGAAGGTTAACAGAGGTTTTGAAGTTTGATTCAGGCGAGTACGGAAGTATAAGTTTTCTTTCACGAGAAGCGAGCAGCAAACCAATGTTAATTGTCGAGTACACTACAAAACCGATATATAACGTTCATATAGAGTCGATCCAGGATACAGGCGACACCTTAAACCTCGGACATATCATCATAGATGAAAACGTTTTTACTCTCCCAAACGAAGCATCTGTCGTACCTGGGTCTTATCAGGTGTCATATGAAAGTGGATATGAATTTGTTAAATGGGAAGTAACCGACGGCGTATCCGTCTCCAACCCTAACTCGCAAACCACCAACATAACAGTTTCAGGCGATGGAACACTTAGAGTTGTAGGAAATGCCGGAAATGTGGAGTATGCTTACGATGACGGGTCCTCTGAAGACTCGATTTCAAAGAAGACGGGTTGTATGATCGCTGTTAAATTTACTCCAATATTCCATGGTAAGTTGGAGTATGCTAGCTTCTATGTTGATTACGTCTTTTCCAATGCATCAGAGAACATAGTTAAAATCCACCTTATGGACGAAAACAAACAGAACCTCATTACTCCATTTTCCGAAACCTTCGACTCTAAAGGCTGGTTCAATGTAGATCTGTCAGCTTACAATATAGAAGTTAGCTCGGAGTTTTATGTAGGCGTTGAGTGGACCACAGATTATGCCCCGATCTTGGGGGGAGACAGTAGTAGCCCCAATGATCGGAACTGGTATTGGGATGGAACGGAGTGGCGCGATAAATATGATAATGCTGTTTATATGATCAGAGTTAAGGTCAAAAGTTCGGTTCCGATAACAGTTCTACAGACCCCAACTCCTGAACCTTCACCATCACCTACACCGACGCCTACTACCACACCAACTCCAACTATATCCCCGACACCAACAATATCACCATCACCTACTCCTATACAAACTCCAACACCCACTATAGTCCCGACTCCAACAGCTACTCCCACCCCAACCCTGCCCCCATCTCCTACACCATCAAGTCCAACTCCGATCCCAACCGCTTCGCCTACACCAATACCTACACCGACCCCTCCTCCCCCAGGTCTAATTACGTTTCTGGAGACTTATGGACTACCATTGATAGTTTTAATATCATTCATCGTTATCGCAGCGGTAATAGTAGGTTTTGTCATTGGACGTAGAAGCAGAAGGAGGACGCCATAGGAAGCTGGTTCTACTTTACTTTTCTCCCGCCTAAAATCCAGCCTACTGCAACCATAAGGAAGCCAATGAAGCACAGTATATCCCCAATGTATGCCTTGGGAATCTCTATTGCAGGTGGAACTGGTAAAGGCTTACTGTCAGGCATTCAATCCATATATCATTTCTTCTTTCACAAACAATTCAGAGGGATAGACCCTACACCAGTGATCGATCGAAGCCCAGCACAGCTATGGCTACCGTGAGAACCCAGAAATATGTGATCGATCGATAATTAGGATCGCAAAGTCAGAAAGTTTTATTTACTTCCACCTCAAATTTATTGGAGATCGATTGGTTGAGGTGGAAATTTTGTTCTTTGCGAACGGGTTCACTTTGGCACTTGATGAGAAAGGGGAGAACGTTTACGTGACGTTCAAGTTCGAAGTGCCCGATGCTAAGCCGATCGATTGATCGTAAAGCGAATCAATCGATGATCTGATGATGTATATAGGTGGAAGCTAAAGTGAGAAGGATCAGAAAAACCCTTCTTAAAGATTTATCTTTAACTAACAACTGTACCTTCGGACCGTTAAATAAGCCTGTGGTAACGGTTAAGCCAGGCGAAGTAGTTGAAGTGGAAACTTGGGACTGTTTCGCTGGCATGGTGAAACCCACTCGAACGTTAAAAGATTTACTTGAAAGCGAGAGCCCATTCTATGACAACCCGATCACTGGACCTATATACGTTGAAGGAGCTGAACCTGGAGATACACTGGCCATTGAAATAATTGACATATCAGTTCCGGACACAGGTGTAACTACGATAGTACCGGGATTTGGGTGCTTAGAAGGTTGGTTTCAATCATCCCCTGCTCTAACAAAGTTTTCAAAAATTGAAAATGGAAAGGTTATTTACCAATTAAACGACGAAAAGACGATAAAGATCCCTGTTAAACCCTTCGTGGGAACAATAGGCGTCTCACCGGCATCAGAGGCCATATCCACAGTTTCACCTGGAAAGCATGGCGGGAACATGGACACGCCAGATGTATGTCCAGGCAACACTCTCTATCTTCCCGTCGCTGTGAAAGGAGCCCTGCTTGGACTAGGAGACGTCCACGCCGTTCAAGGGGATGGTGAAATCTGCGGAACAGCCGTCGAAATCCCATCAACAGTTACGATTAAGATTGGTTTAATAAAGAACAAAAAGATTAACTGGCCGCGTATTGAATCTCCCAGCGAGATTATTACTGTTTGCAGCGCCAAGCCTCTAGAGGATGCTGCTAGACTCGCATTTTTGGAACTGATCAAATGGTTGGAAGAGGACTACGGCATCGAACGTTACACTGCCTATATGTTTCTTAGCGTAGCGGCAAAAGCCCGAATAACCCAGATTGTTAACCCCCTCTTCACGGTTGTCGCAAAACTTCCAACGAGCCTTCTACCAACTGAAAAAGAAGACTGAGAGAAGTTGATTCATTATGGGAGACTCTAGACAGGAAACTAACGACGAAGTTTTCCTCAGGGACGCCCTCAAAATTGTTGAAGAAGCCGAAAGGCGCGATATAACCTTGAGGCTACTCGGTGCTCTAGCCGTAAGAATTCATAGTAGCCAATACGATTACTTATATAAAAAACTTAAGAGGCTAGGGGAAGAAGAATGTTTTTTCACTGACATCGACTTCATAGCTTACAGTAAGGAACGTGCTAAAGTTCGAAAGCTTATGGAAGACGTCTTCGATTTTAAATACTCTAGGCATTTCTTGTTAATGCACGGAAAGGAAAGGCTTTTGTATTATCACCCAAAGGGCTTGTATCATATAGACGTTTTCTTTGACAAGCTTCAGTTTAGCCACACCGTTCATTTCGGCTCTAATCCTAAAAATGGAAGACTAGCCTTGGATTTCCCCACAATCTCCCTTGCAGACCTTCTCCTAGAAAAACTTCAGATTCACGAAATTAACGAAAAGGACATAAAAGACGTCTTAGTTTTGCTTAGAGCCCACAAAATAGGGCAACTGGACCAGAAAGAGGTTATTAACGTTAAATACGTCGCTGAAATCCTGGCTGACGACTGGGGTTTCTGGTACGATGCAACAGAAAACCTTCGGAAGATTAGGAGCCTCGCAGATAAGTATCGCGCAAAGGGTTTTCTAACGTTAGAAGATTCGGCTGATATCCGCGATAAGGTAGACAGAATAATAGCGCTTATCGACGCCGAACCGAAGACACGAAAATGGGAAAAAAGAAGGAAGAAAGGTACGAGCAAAAAATGGTGGAGACCTGTTGAAACGCTTACACGTTAGTAGTTGAAGTTCATCCAGCCACAAATATGAAATCTTTGACCTTGCTGTCAGACAACTGTATCAGGACACCTCTTAGTATTCCTTCTTGATATTCGCTGCCAGGGTTTAGGCATAAAGTTCGGCCAAGTTTGAAGAAGCCCTTAGATTCATGGATGTGACCATGCAAACCTAGTAAGGGCTGATATTTCAAGATTGCTTCGCGGACTGCTTTACTGCCTACCGATATCATTTTGAACCTGCCACCTGGCTCAAGCTTAGGCGCTAATTCCTCGTCTAATTCTGGTGCTAAATCTATTCCAGATCCATAGGGCGGGATGTGGATGTTGAATATAGATTTTTCTGGTTTCTTGAGTTCTGATGCTAGCGAGTCTATTTTTTGAAGCAGCTCTTCTTCAGGGATATCTCTGGGACACTTCCAAGGGGTTATGTTAGAGTTCCCTATACTTATCATTTCGATGCCGCCGTTGATGATGACTATTTTTCCATCAGGGTTAACGATATACTTAGATTTATTTAGTATTGGATCAATGAGGTAGCTGTCATCGTTACCTGGAGATATGTAGCATTTTATTCCAGTGTTGCTGAGTCGCTGCTCGGCTATTTCTATCCATCTCCTAACCGACTCTTTCATTAAATTCGTGAAAACGGCGTCTAACCTTTCCTTGCTTTGAGATAGTTCTTCCGCTTCTGATGGACTTGTTAGATATGGATAGTAGCCTACAGATCGAATTCTCTGTATTAATTTATCTAATTCCCCTCCCTTCTTTACTTTTATAAACTCGCCGAGAAACGTGCAATGGAAAGTGTCATCCGTCTCCTTGATGAGTGGCACAACCGCCTTCCCCGTTATGTCTCCTCCGAGGATTAAGACGTCTGCTTTGTAGAATTTACCGGCGTTTACGAATTTCTTGAAGCATACCTCCGAGCCGTGGATATCCGTGGTGAAGTATATGCGTGTTTTTGTCACGATCTCACATCCAGCCTATTTTGTGTTACTCTGGGGGGATTTCCTTGAAAACTAAATCCAAGGGGATTCCGGCCTTCTTGTGGTATATAGCTGAAATGTAGTAGATTACTGCACCTAAAGCAAATATGCCAAACGTAAACGCTAGGATGGATGGATCTACCGTTCCCACCATCGCTGGCAACATACTGGCATACCCTATATAGACTGAGATTAACAATGTGATAACGGCGAGTATGGACAACCATGGAACAGGCCCTATCTTAGCTCGCACTATCGCTGGTGTTTTTTCATATATGTCTTTTTTAACATATGGAAAGATAAGCCCTGAGATCGCGCAGATAGCTTGCACCAACATCCAGCCCATGACAATATATGCGAAGTAACCTAACAACGGAGTCCAAATCCAAGCTGCCTGCAGTATTATCGCCACAATCGTTACGAAAATCAAAGCCATATATGGAGATCCATATCGTCTATCAACGTTTGATAAAGCCGTTGGCAAAACTCTGTCGAACGACCAAGCGAAGACCAAACGCACTCCTACCGCGATATATGTTAATATCGCTCCCAAGATCATCGCCGACCAGCAGCAGATTACAATGGTGTAAATAGGGCTACTGACTGCATATTGGTATAAGAATGGAAGGAAGAAAGGCTCGGCGAAAGGCAGAGTATAGTAAGGGTGACCCGTTGCTGCAAGGTAAGAGAGAGCTCCGACGAATTCGCCACCCATCCCCACATATGAGGCTTCGTAGGCTATCCAACTTATCAACCCAAAAATGATAACCGCTCCGACAATAGCTATGAACTGGGACTTATGTACTTCCTTTATCTCACCAGAGGCGTATATGGAGCAGTGAAAACCGAGGAAGTTTATCAGAGTGAAAGAGAATCCTAGAAGGGTTGCAGTCATTAAAAATTTACCTGGGAAGCCTGCGTCTACAGCCGTCTGAATCACCCCTTCATAATCCATCGAAGTCATGGCATTGAAGTTCGCTGCAAATTGTGCAGTGCCTCCAGTTACCAAAGTCACAACGTAGACGGCAAGGCCCACCATAACCGCGGCGAAAAATATCTCAAGCACTCTAGATGTTACCTTACCTCCTCTGGATATCAGGAAGGCGCATATGAGATACCAGATAACAGCAAAGAGGAAACTAAACCAATCGGTAGATACAACGGCAGCCGCCTCTGTGTATCCATTAACTTCAAGTATTGGGGCGAGCGCCCACTGTGTGAACCAAGGAATATACGCCCCCGCGACGCTTAATACGCATATGAATAGCCAAAAAGTAGACATAAAGCCAAGTACTGGATGCAGGGTCCTACTGATCCATACGTAATCTCCACCTGAACGTGGCATTGCAGCGGAATATAGCGCGTAGAAAAGCCCAACAACCACACATAGCGGAATGCATATTAGCACTGTTGTAGGCAGATGCACGCCAGGCCAAATCTCTGAAGCCCAGATACCGTAGACCAAAACGGCAGTAGGAGCCATAACCATCAAGTTAAAGACCATCGCGTCTAGCGCAGATATGTTTCTGATGAGACCCGAAGCTTTCCTCACATAGACTTCTTTCTTCATATTTGCTCTCCTTTTTGATGAAAACAAACTTTATTTCTCTTCCAAAATATAAAGTTTGTTACTCGTATTTTGATCAACTGATCGATCGAACAAACAACAACGCTAGAACCGGACAAACCTTCACAGCCGGCGATCGATCACCAACGATTTTGGTTAACTATTTCACTGATTTTTACCATGTTTTAGATAGATTGCTATCCAAATTTATAACTTTTTGGATACCATGTAAATGTCCCTACCTCCGTGTTCATGCTCAACGCCTGCGCCGGAGATATCGCGACTGCCATTACGATGAAAGATAATGCCACCAGAGCCATTACAACTGAACGCTTCCCCATTAACCTGGCATTCATTACTTTTTCTCACCTCCATCCAGTAGCTGTTTGAGTGGTTTCGGCGTGAATTTTAAAAAGAGTGACGCACCTATGATGTTCACTTGAAGATTGTACCAAAGATGAAATGAGGAATAGAGTTTTAATTGCAAATTAAGTAATTAGTTACCATGAAAGTTGCGGTTGTTGTTGGGAGCAGCTCCGACAAGGAACTCGGGGATAAAGCCATAGCGGTTCTGCAGAGGTTCGGGGTCGAATACGATTACAGGGTTCTCTCGGCTCATCGGAACCCTGAAGAACTAGAAGAGTACCTTCAGTCTTCGGATGCAGATGTTTACATCGCCATCGCGGGTCTCTCCGCTGCCTTACCCGGCTACATCGCCTCTAGAACGGTGAAACCCGTCATCGGCGTGCCTCGGGAAGTGAAGTTGGGAGGTTTAGACGCCCTCCTCTCGATGGTGCAGATGCCCTCTGGAATTCCAGTAGCTTGCATGGGAATAGATAACGCAAAGAACGCTGCACTTCTAGCCCTAGAGATACTCGCCCTCTCAGATGAGGAATTGAAGAAAGCCCTCCTAGAATTCAAGAAGAAGGGCTCACGTCTTTAACGAAGACCTACGATTGTAGGCTGAAATTTTGGTGAAAGAGTTTTTAGAAGTTCTCTGTGAGGTATTCAATTCCTGACTCTAGAATCCACCATCCGTCTCCGTGTGGAGGATGGGCCTCTCTTCTCGTCCAGTCGGGAGCCTGCCACCAGTAGAAGGCTCTTTCTGGATGAGGCATCAATCCGAATACGTTCCCCTTAGGGTTGCAGATCCCGGCGATGTCGTAGAGCGAACCATTAGGATTGTGGGGATACTCCCCCTCCGCAGCTTCCCCATTAGGCTTCGCATATCGGAAGACTAGCTGGTCATTCCTAAGGAGTCTTCCTAGGTCTCTCGCCTTCTCTTCTGCTGCAAAGAGGAACCTCCCCTCACCGTGACCAACCGGTATTCTCAGGATCTTCCCCTCTGAAAGTTTACGTGTGAAGGCGCATCTCCCTCGGTTCACATACTTCAACCGGATCCATCTACACTCGTATTTGGCGGAGAGGTTAGGCGCTAAGGAGGCTTCCGGTCTATCGCTTATGCCTCTAAAGGCTGGTAGCATACCCATCTCCACAAGTACTTGAAAACCGTTACATATTCCCAGCACTAGGCGTCCTTCCTCAACGAACCTTGAGAGGTCAGTCTTGAGTTTGGAGAAGAACTGCTTCCCCCATATGGCGCCTGCCCTCACGTAATCGCCGAAAGAGAACCCTCCGGGAATAACGAGGAGATGATACCCTAAAAGCCCCTTTTTTAGGAGTCTCTTAAAATGGAGGGTCTCCGCCTTTACGCAGAGATATTCTAGGGCA
>CAZOCN010000049.1:0-9448 GCA_964578315.1 uncultured Candidatus Bathyarchaeia archaeon | reverse complement strand
ACTCTTCCAAGATAAGAACGTGCCTACCATCTATATAGAGGCTAAATCGAAAAGGTCGATAAAAGAGGCTGTGAAGGCTGCTCTTCCCCTACTAGAAGAGTTCAGTAGGGTTGGCCTAGTAACTACGGCGCAACACTGGAGCAAGATAGAAGAAGCTAAAGAAGTTTTAACCTCCTCTGGGAAAGAAGTTTTGATTGGAGACGTTGGAGGCTTCTTACATCCGGGACAGATAATAGGATGTGACTGCAGTAACGCTAAGAGGATCTCAGACCAAGTTGAAGCCTTTTTGGTAGTAGCCGGTGGGAGATTCCATGCCCTCGGTGTAGGTTTAACTACAATGAAGCCTACTTTCGTAGCCGATCCCTTTGAAAGGAGGGCCTATTCCATCGAAGAAGATATTAAGAGAATGATAAAGAAACGCTGGGCCTGTATAAGCGCGATGGAGAAGGCTGAGAAAATCGGTGTATTAGTCGGTTTAAGGAGTGGACAGCGAAGACTTGACTTGGCGCTTCGTATCAAAGAGAAGTTGGAGAGGAAGGGAAAACGGGTGATTTTGTTGGCTACACGGGAGATATCGCCTATGACATTAGATCAGTTCGTTGAGGCGGAGGCCTTCGTGAATACTGCTTGTCCACGTGTGTCCTTAGATGATATCTCTAGATTCAGAAAGCCTCTTTTAACGGTTAACGAGGCCCTTGTGGTTTTAGGAGAGAAGAGTTGGGAGGAGCTTTGCGAAGAAGGCTGGTTCGAAGACTTGACTTGGAGAAGACCTTAACAGAAGTAGGAGTTCACCCTAAACCAAAAATTTGGCTGGAGCAGTACACCATACCACCATCAACAGCCGCCGAAGTTCTGCACATAGCAGCAAACGTCTATGATGACATAGTCGAAAAGAGAGTAGTCGATCTGGGCTGTGGAACTGGTAGACTCGCTATAGGGGCAGCCTATCTAGGAGCGGCAGAGGTTACCGGAATAGACATAGACCCAGTAGCAGTCCGTGAAGCCTACCGTAAGGCTGAAGCAATGGGATTTAAAGAAATTACCAATTGGATCGCCGGCGACCTCGATGCCCTACGCGGATGCTTTGACACGGTTATCCAGAATCCCCCCTTCGGTGTCCAGCGAAGGAAAGCTGATCGCAAGTTTCTAGAGAAAGCGATAAGCATTGGGAGAAAGGTATATTCTCTCCATAAGAGCGTGAAAATGAATAAAAGGCTGGCTAGGATTTCAGGTAAGGGCAAATTCAAACCTCTACCTACTACGCCTTCTCCTTTTTTGAAACGTTTCATCGAAAGGAAAGGAGGGAAGATTAGGGCAGTATACTCAATGGTTATGAGTATTCCCTACACCTTCAACTTCCATAGGAGAAGAAGACATGATTTCATGGTAGATTTATACGTAATAGAGGGAAAGGCTGAAATCAGTAAGTAACAGGGAATCAAAAGGTTTATTGAGAGGGACTGAAAGTAAAGTAAGAGATGCTAATACAATGCCTTGAGAAAGTTTATCTTATTGAAGGTGAGGCTTAATCTCAGAAGAGTGGGGAATGAAATATTGGAAGAGAATAGGAAGAGTGGTATGTTTGTTACGCCTGGAGAGAAATTAGGAGTTATAGAGGAGTTTCTACCCGGTCCAGGGACTTATGTTGAAGAGGGGAACATTCACGCTAAAACAACTGGGCATATACTCTTTGATATAATGACGAAGACGGTGTCGGTTTATCCTACTGTGAAGACGCCTAATGTCCCTAAGATTGGAAGTGTAATTGTGGGAAAGGTGACGAATGCTCAAGAGAAAAGTTGTTCAATTCGCATAATGATAATAGATGGCAGAGAGTCTCATGCCAACTTTGATGGAATCTTGCATATTTCAGACGTTAGCAAAAGTTACACTCAAAGCATGCATGACGTTTGCAAACCTGGCGATATCATAAAGGCTATCGTAGTCAGCAACAAGAACAACGTCTTCCACCTCTCCACTTCAGACCGAAGATTGGGCGTCATTCAAGCGTACTGCTCCAAATGTGGATACGAACTCCAAGGAGGAAGATCTAGATTATTCTGTCCAAGATGTGGAAATACGGAAAGGCGTAAGAGAGCCTTCGATTACGGAAGATTTGATATAGGGGATGATTAGATGGAATTGAAAATATTAAAGAAGGAAGAAAATGAACTCAAATTAGAGATAGTGGGGGAGACACACACTTTCTGCAACCTTCTCCAGAATCTGCTCCTAGAGGACGAGTCTGTGGAGATGGCTGGGTACACTATCCCTCATCCTTTGACTGCAAGCCCGATCATATATATTCGAACAAAGAAGGGAAAACCTACAACCGCCCTTAAGAGGGCTATTAAGAAGATAAAGAAGATAAACATGGACTTTACAAGCGCTTATGAGAAGGCATTAAAAGAGTTTCATTAGGGCTCCTTCTTGTAGGGTATCAGACAGAGGAATTTAAGCGGTTTATCCCCCACATTTCTCAATTGATGCTTCGCTTCTGGAGGAATGAATATTACATCCCATTCACCGAATCTCCTCTCTTCGTCTCCTCCAACCACGATCCCCTGTCCCTCTAGTATGAAGACTTCATGCTCCCATGGATGGGTATGGAGGGGTGTGAAGCCTCCAGGTTCTACTTCGAAGAGCCTCATGGCGAAGTTGGGTGCACCGGTTTCCTTGGTTATGAGCCATCTCACCGTGACCCCTTTAGCTCCTTGCTCGGCCACCTCGCTTTCCACTTCACTGTAATGATAAACCTTCACCATTTTTTATCACCGGACAATTAAATCTCCAGAGTTAGAGATAAGACTTGCCCCCAATTCGGGCAGTCTCTCACTTTATGAGAGGGAGGCTGCTTAGTATTCTATGTAGAAGGTCTCTGAAAGCCTCCGTTGCGTCGTCCTTCTGGCAGAGAATTTCAATCTCTTCTTCTAGAGTTACGACCCCTCTAGCCCAAGCATAGAAGATTAGGGATTCAGCGGCATCTGCCCTTTCGTGTCTTGTGGTCCGTGGAGGAAGATATTGCCGTAAGCCGACTCCGTCTAGGGCATCCGCGAGGAGTCTCCCCTTCACTTTGACCCCTAAGGGAATACCCTCCTTAATAGAGCGGGCGAGGGAGTAGAGGAAATTTACGAGGGCGTCGCCTAAGGCGGCGAGGTTATGATCCACGAGAACCTCTCTGAGGCTAGTATACTGAGGCATGAAATTGAAGGCACCTCTCCTCCTAAAACTATCAAAGTCGCCCATACCAATCGCACCTATAATTCCCGTTACCAGTAATATGTTAACAGGCTTTTATAGCAATTAGTGGATTGAGTCGTGAGTGTTGAAGTGAAGGGATATTCTTATTGTAACTTAATTCAATAGTTGTTATAAAGTTAAGTTGGATGTTTAGGAAAATGGAAGCAGCTATAAATAGAAGCTTGAAGCTTCATAGAGAGGCTTTCGTTGTAGATACCCATGCGGATACTCTCCAAGCGCTTTTTCCGGGGAAGCGTGATTTAACCAGTTGTGATGATCGTGTAAAGACTGGACTTGGCAAGCGCTCCAAAGTGGGACATGTGGACATCCCAAGGCTCATTGAGGGAGGAGTGGACTGTCAAGTCTTCGCTTTATTCACGGCCTTCCAGCCTCATCCAGATAGACCTCTGAGTAAAGCGCTCCAGATGATGGATATCTTCTACTCAGAATGCGAGAAGAACGCGGATAAGATTAAACCTGTAAGTTCCTATGAGGAGATAATGAGAGCAAAGGAAGAAGGAAAGATAGCTGCGTTACTCTCCATCGAAGGCGGTGAGGTTATCGAAGCGAACATTGGCGTCCTAAGGATGTTGTATAAACTAGGCGTGAGGATGATGAGTCTTACGTGGAATTGGAGGAATGAATTAGCTGATGGAGTTGGAGAATCTAGAAGCAGAGGTGGACTATCAGACCTTGGGGTGGAAGTAGTGAAGGAGATGGAGAAACTAGGAATGATAGTAGATATCTCCCATCTAAGCGAATCCGCCTTCTGGGACCTCGTTGCAATCTGTAAAAAACCGATAATAGCGTCTCATTCGAATTGCAGATCGGTCTGCGACCATAAGAGGAACCTCACTGACGATCAGATAAGAGCGATAGCGGAGAAGAAGGGGGTCATCGGAATGAACTTCGCCCCAGCCTTTGTCCATAAAGAGAAAGCAACGGTAGAACGGTTAGTTGATCACATGGATCACATAGTAAATCTAGTAGGCATCGATTATGTAGGTCTAGGTTCCGACTTCGATGGCATAGGGTCAACACCAGAAGGGCTAGAAGATGTCTCTAAAATGCCTAATATAACTAAAGTCCTCGTCTCCAGAGGATACTCCGACAAGGAAGTTAAGAAAATCCTAGGAGAAAACCATTTACGGGTATTCAAAGATGTCTTAGGGTGAGAGCGCACACTCCCCTTCCCTGTATCCGAATAATGGAGTAAAAATAGTTGAAGACGGCAGAGTTTCGTATTATAAAACCAGAGATTAGAGTTCTCGGAGTCGATGACGGGGCTTTCCTCCATGGACAGAAAGATCTAGTGGATGTGGTAGGTGTTGTTTTCCGAGGGGGTTACTGGCTGGACGGATTTATGAAAACGGAAGTTGAAGTCGATGGATTCGACGCAACCAGCAAAATAGCCTCCATGGTCCTCAAATCTTCGCATTATGAACAGATTCGAGTGGTTATATTGGATGGTGTGACCTTCGCAGGTTTCAACGTAGTAGACATAACCCTCCTTTCTGAAGAGTTAAAGCTTCCGGTAATCTCAGTGACACGCGAGAAACCAAATATGGACGAAGTCAGAAAAGCCTTAGAGAAGCTACCAAACTTCCATCGCCGGTGGCAGACTATAACTAGAGCAGGCGAAGCTATAGAAGTCAGAGACTACAAACCCGGTTGCGTGGTTTACATCCAACTCGCCGGGATAACCTTGAAGGACGCTAGGGAGATAATAAGAAAGACTGCAACTCGGAGTTGCTTACCGGAGGCGCTTAGGGTCGCGCATATAATTGCTTCTGGATTATCTAAGAGGGGACGGAAAGATTTAAAAGCAAGAAATAGCATGGAAAGGAGGCGCAGTTGAAGGTGATAGTTAATTGGAGTTCTGTCCCTCTTGCGGCACGCGATTGAATCCTACTCGTGTGGAAGAAGAGGGTAAAACAACACTCATGCTTGTCTGTCCAAAATGCGGTTACAGGAAACCCGTGGTAAATAAACTCGAGACTAACACCGTCACTATTATGCGTAGCCCCCAGGAACGTATAACGGTAATAAGTAAGGAAGAGCAGAGACTCCGCACGTTACCGACAATGAGGATAGAATGCCCTAAATGTGGGAATAACCTCGCCTATGTCTGGCAAGTTCAGACACGAGGAAGCGACGAGTCGTCCACGCAATTCTTCAGATGCACTAAATGCGGATACACCTTTAGAGAATACAGTTAGGGACTCTCTTTTTTTCTATTTTATCGAGAATACAAGAGGAACTTTCAATTCATCTATTCGTTAAAGTCTAAACTAGAAAAAACTTAAAGGTTAGTGCAGCTCGTTCTAAGATACCTATCACATATATGCTAGGGTAGGAATCAGATTGATAGAATGGTTGGGCTTCTTCTTAGCAATGGCCGCCCTGCTTTTAATCTCGAAGAAGAATTTGGGCGTTGCAATGTTTGTTGGAGCTATTATCCTCGGAGTCTTTACTATACCTGAGCGCCTCTTAACGGTCTCGTGGTCCGTTTTCACCGACCTTTCCACAATCTTGCTAGCTACAGTTGTCGGTTTAATTCCTATAATAGGAGGATTGCTAAAAGAATCGGGGCAATTAGACAACTTAGTGAATAACATGAGGATAGGGAAAAAGGCATTTTTTGCAATTTCACCAGCCCTAGTTGGGATGCTTCCTATGCCTGGAGGAGCTCTTCTCTCAGCTCCTCTGATAGAAAAAGGAGGCGGAGAGATCTCAAGAGAGAAGAAGGCAGGGTTAAATGTATGGTTCCGTCACATCTTATACTTGGTCTATCCCCTCTCTCCTTCCTTAATAGTATCAGCTGAGATGGCACAGCTCAATATCTATGACGCGCTTCCATATCTTACGTTAGCACTTTTGTTCTCAGTGATTCTGGGATACTCCTTCTTTCTTAGAGAGATTCCGAATAGAGCAGAATATGAAGAAGAGTTCTCTTTAAGGAAGCTCCTCTTGCCATTAACTGCCATACTTATCGCTCCAATATTAGATATTTCAATAAAAACTATCTTTGCTCCGAGCATCAAAGAAGTCGCCACTTTAATTGGTGTTTCATTCAGCTTGATATTTACTGTAGTTATTAGCAAGATGGAGCTGAAAAGATTGGGCAGGATCGTTCTTAAGGCAAAACCGTGGAATTTCGCTTTAATGATAATGGGAATAATGGTCTTCCTGAATGTGTTTAGGAGTTCAGGAATTTTACAGTTAATAGAAAACGTCAATATCACACCAGAGATTCTCTGTGTCGTAATTGGGTTCCTCTTAGGCTTTGGGACTGGGAGGCTCATAACTCCCGCAGGGATAATTTTTCCGATTTTTCTTACAAAATTCGGAGCGATATCACTCCCAACGTTCACTCTAGCATACTTCAGCATTTTCCTCGGTTATATCCTAACTCCAGTACATCCCTGCGTTTCTCTTTCAATTGAAGCCTTTAAAGTTGAAGTAAAAGAGTATTTCAAAGCTGTTACGCCGCCGACATTGATTGCATTAGCCGTCAACTTCACTCTTCTTTATACTCTAAATCTAATGTTGCCATATTAAGAGTGTATTTAGAGGTTGTATGCAATAAGTGGAGTGAGGAAGGCTTCTATTATAGCTGCTAGAAGGAGAAAAACTAGAATTCGTTTGATAAAGAAGTTTATCCCTCGGATGAGCTCTCTCTTGACGCTTCCTTGGCCTCTCAGCTTCTTCACGGTCTCATAGCCTATTCTAAAGCCGATGGCTGCGCTCAATAATACCATGGGTATTTCAACGATGCCGTGTGGCAAAATCGCAGCTAAAGCAAAGGAGAGCCCCTTAATTTTCTCAACTTCAGAGGTGACTAGACCTATCACTAATCCGTTTACTGTAATAAACAACAGCGGGTAAATTCCAAATATGAAGCCTAAGAGGATGGCTAAGAAACTCTTCACAGTATTGTTTAGAAAGATGAAGAGCAACAGTTGGAGTTGATTCCATTTTTCGATTTCAATGAAGGTCTCTCCTAAACCCTCTAGTATGTTAATGGGAAATAACTCGCTAAAGGAGTATCCAACGTAGACAGAGAGGAGAAATAGAACTAGGCTTAAGAGGAAAGGATACCTTACGGAGTGGAAATAACCTTCATTCTTGTGTTTAGTGGACAATTCTATCTCCTTCTATTCTCTTAATTAATCTGGGTGGAGTATTAAATCCATCGTCCCTTTCGTAGGAGAAGGGCAGGACCCAGACTGTGGCAATTAGGAAACAAGATTTGTAGGGAATTCTGCGAAGAAATATAAGTAGATTCATAGAAGTTCTATCTGGAGGTAGAACTGTTTGAGGACGAATAAACTCAGGAACCTTTTAGATAAAGGTGAACCGACCCTTGGAACGCGAGCAATCATGATCTGGCCAGGCCTCGTTGAGACTATAGGATATATAGGTCTATACGATTATGTTGAGTTCCTAGCTGAATACGGACCCTTCAGTCTCCACGATCTCGATAATTTCGCTAGGGCAGCTGAACTTGTAGGGCTCTCAACTATGATAAAGATCGATCAGGAGCCGAGAACTTACATCGCGGGTAGGGCTATGGCCTCGGGAATCCAGAACTTCCTCTTCGCGGATATAAGGACGGTTGAGGACGCTGAAGAGGCTGTAAAGGCGGTTAGGGCTGAGCCTAAGGGTAGGAGCGGTGTTAGAATGGATCGGAGGATAGGATATGTGGGGGCCACAGCTTCAATCGGGGATGTTGTGAAGATGTGTGATGATGCTGTGGTAGCCCTAATGATAGAGAAGAAGAGCGCCGTCGAAAACTTAGAGGCTGTTCTCTCAGTAGAAGGTGTGGATATGGTTCAGTTCGGTCCAGCTGACTACTCACTCAGCATAGGCTTGCCGGGTGAAACGAACCACCCGAAAGTCAAGGAGGCGGAACTCAAAACAATAAAGACAGCCTTGAAGATGGATGTGGCTCCTAGAGTCGAGATCGACACTCCAGAGCAAGCTCAGAAATACATAGAGTTAGGAGTTAAGGACTTCAATCTCAACGTTGACTTGGTCATTCTTTATGAGTGGTGGAAGAAAAACGGGGCTGAGATGAGAAAAGTCCTATCTAAAATCTAAGAGGTAAGTCCATCCTTAGGAGTTTATAGCTACTAGTTAACTCAATAAAACCGAAACCCTTCCCCATTTTTGTTTAATTCTGCCCTACCTCTAGTGGTATGTATGCTCCTCATCTGGAAAGAGACCTGATAAAACCTCCTCCTTAAACTTCATTACAGCCTCACGTATTATCTTGCTCAAGTTTGCATATCTCTTAACGAATTTAGGTTTGAATCGTTCATCTAAGCCTAGCATATCAGTGACTACTAGAACTTGGCCGTCGCAGAACCTCCCCGCACCTATCCCTATAGTCGGTACCTTAACTTCTTCCGTTATCTTCCTCGCCAATTTCTTGGGAATACACTCGAGGACTATAGAGAAGACTCCTGAACGGGCTAGTTCCAATGCGTCTTTATAGATTCTTTCAGCTTCAGCCTCCTCTTTACCCATTACGCGGTAACGTTCAGCTGTTTGAGGTAGAAGACCGACGTGTCCCATCACCGGGATTCCTTCATCGATTAGGGAGGAGACCACGGCGGGTTTATTTCCCTCTATCTTCACGGCTTGAGCCCCAGCCTTTAAGAGAGCTTTTGCGTTCTTTACCGCCTCTGTAGGGGTGGAGTAAGTACCTTTAGGCATATCACTTACTATGAGAGCGTCTTTTACGCCTCTCGCTACAGCCCCTGTGTGATGGAGCATATCTTCCATAGTAACGAGTTTAGTGCTACCGTAGCCTAACACAGTGGTTCCTACACTGTCACCAACAAGAATTATGTCCACTCCAACTTCATCGAGGATTCTCGCAAGTTGACTGTCATAGGCCGTTAACATCACGATCTTGCGTTTACCTTTCAACCGCGATATCTCCATAGCCCTCTCAATCAACCGAGAGACCTCTCTCGAAACCTTCTCAGGAACTTCCGTGTCGCCGCTTCTTTCCTTCATCTCTAGAGTCAAACTAATGAATTGATAGGGGGAGGATTATAGTTTTTGGTCCACTCCCCTCCAGTCGGGATAGTAAGAGATAAGACTGAGGAGTACAAATATCCATCTATCTTTCACGGAGGAAAAGGGAAATGGTGAGAGAGGTTAGGGTTACTGTCGTTGATAACGATGCCGTGGGGAT
>CAZOCN010000048.1:0-9642 GCA_964578315.1 uncultured Candidatus Bathyarchaeia archaeon | reverse complement strand
CAAAGTGAATTATGTATATTTTTGTACTCGTAAGTTTTAAATAAAACATATGTGTTCATTTTTTCAAACCGAACGGTCGAGGAGGCTTCGTATGTGAGGGGTTATGTTTGGCTGCAACCCGCAGATCGCTACATGGAGAGACACAAGGTTTGCTCCTTCAGTGATAGTTAAGAAGCTCCCAATAAATTGTTCCCCCACTGAGCTCTTTATAAAGATTCAAGAAGGATGCGAGTACGCTTTTCTTCTAGAGTCCATTAAGGGTCCAAAGAAGCTAGCTCAATTTTCATTCATCGGATTCACACCGAGGCTGGTCGTAACCGCAAAAGATGGAGAGGCAACGCTGAAAAATATTGAGACTGATGAGGAAGTTAGAATAGAAACTAACGATCCACTCGATGTTTTAAAGAATATTCTCGGAGTAAAGGTTAACAATCAAAGGTTTAGGTTCGTGGGCGGCGCTGTCGGGTACATCTCCTATGACTCTATACGTTACTGGGAGAACCTCCCAAAAATCGCCGTGGACGACTTGAAATTCCCAGATCTAGAGATGGGAATCTATGATGATGGCGTCATATTCGATCACATAAACGGAGAGACCTTCTACTTCTTCAGAAACGAAGACCGCTCTGGCGAGCTGACTAAATTAGCTGAGAAACCATACGGCCTTGGAAGCTTATACTACACCAATCCTAAAGTCAACATCACGAAACACCGATACGAAGAATTAGTAAATAAAGCTAAGAATTACATAGCATCAGGCGACATCTTCCAAGTCGTCTTGTCTAAACGATACGATTTCAAAGTTGATGGAGACCTCGCTAAATTTTATTTGGCTCTGCGAAGGACCAATCTCTCTCCATATATGTACTTCTTGAAGATGGGCGAACGAAGGATTATTGGCTCAAGCCCTGAGATGCTCGTGAGGATTGACGGGAGTAATGTGGAAACTTTTCCTATCGCAGGTACAAGGCCCCGAGTAGTAGACCCGGATAAGAATAGGAAGTTGACCGAAGATCTTCTATCCGATCCTAAGGAGCAAGCCGAACATGTGATGCTCGTGGACTTAGCTAGGAACGATATAGGCAAAGTTTCAAGATTTGGAAGTGTACGTGTAACGGAGTTTATGAGAGTCTACCAGTACAGTCATGTCCAGCACATAGTATCCAGAGTGGTTGGCGAACTAAGAGAAAACTGCGACTGCTACGATGCCTTAAGAGCGGTCTTCCCCGCCGGCACAGTTTCTGGCACCCCCAAAGTCAGGGCTATGGAGATCATCGAAGAATTTGAACCAACAAGGAGAGGCCCCTACGCTGGTGCAGTAGGCTATTTCTCCTATAACGGTAATGCAGACTTCGCCATCACCATTCGAACTCTAATCACGAATGGTGACCGATGTTACATTCAAGCTGGAGGTGGAATTGTGACCGACTCTATACCTGAAAAAGAATGGTTTGAAACTGAACATAAAGCCAAAGCTTTGATGAAGGCATTAGAACTCTCGGAAGGTTAAAAAATGAAAGTTCTTGTCATCGACAATTATGACTCCTTCGTCTACAACCTGGTACAGTACGTCGGAGAACTCGGAGCAAAGCCTATCGTATACCGAAATGACGAGGTAGTCCTAAAACGGGCATTAGAGATCCGTCCGGACAGGATAATTATCTCTCCAGGCCCCGGCACCCCTGAAAACAAACGATACTTCGGTGTTTGCGTTGATATCCTGCGAACTCTAAGCCCTACGACTCCAACGTTAGGCGTGTGTTTAGGGCATCAAGGTATAATCTTCACCTTCGGTGGGAAAATTATCCGCGCGAAGAGGCTTATGCATGGTAAGACGAGTATTATAAAGCACGATGGCAAGGGCGTCTTTAAAGGAGTGGAGAACCCTCTCACGGCTACTCGTTACCACTCCCTTGTGGGAGATAGACGAACACTTCCTCCTTGCTTGGAAATAACGGCTGAGTCAACTGATGATAAGGAAGTTATGGGCGTTCGACATGTAGAGTATCCAATTGAGGGTATTCAATTTCATCCTGAATCGATACTCACGACAGACGGAAAGATAATCATAAAGAACTTTCTTGAAGGCAAGTGAAAAACGTGATAAAAAAAGGAATAAGAAAGCTCGTTGAAGGCGTAGACCTCGCAAGTCAAGAAGCAAAAGAGATCATGAAAGAGATAATGTTAGGTCGAGCCACAGAAGCCCAAATCGGCGCCTTCCTCACGGCCCTAAGGATGAAGGGCGAAACCATTCAGGAGATCTCAGCCTTCGCATCTGTGATGAGGGAGTTTTGCTGTAGGATCTACCCAAAAGTTAACGGTCGTCTCGTAGACACGTGCGGAACTGGAGGAGACAAGGTGAAAACCTTCAACGTAAGCACCGTAGCTGCCTTCGTTGTGGCAGGCGCGGGTATACCAGTCGCAAAGCACGGTAACCGATCAGTTACCAGCAAGTGTGGAAGTGCGGACGTACTGGAAAGACTCGGCCTTAACCTCAACTTGGAACCTAAGGCTGTTGAAAAGATTATTGAAGAAGTCGGTATAGGGTTCATGTTCGCTCCGAAATTTCATCCAGCCATGAAGCATGCTATTGGGTCCCGAAGAGAGATAGGTATTCGAACAATCTTCAACGTTCTCGGACCCCTAACAAACCCGGCTGGAGCTAACGCCCAAGTGCTCGGAGTCTACAGTGAAGAATTGGTGAAACCCCTAGCTTATGCTTTAAACGACTTGGATTGCGAGGAAGCCATGGTTGTTCACGGCTTAGATGGGTTAGATGAGATCTCAATAATAGGCAAAACATCGATAGCTTGGCTTAGGGCGGGAGAGGTGTCTCTGATAAGGGTAACGCCTGAGGAGTTTGGCTTCAAAAAAGCTACGTTGAAGGAGATAAGCGGAACAACATCTGAAGAGAGCGTCGAAATCGCATTTAAACTATTAAATAATATCTTGGATTCTCAAGACCCAAGGCGAAACATAGTTTTACTCAATGCAGCAGCTGGCGTAGTTGTCGGCTGCAAAGCAGATGACCTATCTGATGGAATTGAATTGGCCGTTGAGTCTATTGAGAGTGGAGCTGCCTACAAAAAGTTGAGGATGATGATAAAGGCTTCTGGTGGGGAAATGACTAGACTCGAGGAGCTGGAAAAGAAATATGCCTGACTTTCTTGACATCCTAGTCAACAACGCTATCAAAACAATCGAAGAAGGATACTACGAGGTCGCTGCGAAGTCGGATGCTCCATCTATAAGCCTTAAAGAAGCGATCCTAAAGTGTAAAAAAGCTCCGGTAATCTCTGAGGTTAAGTTTGCTTCGCCGTCCATGGGCTTCATTAGAGAAAATCGCAACCTAGTGGAAGTTGTTAGAGGTATGAAGGAGGGTGGAGCTATTGGAGTCTCTGTTCTTACGGAGCCGAAATATTTCAAGGGGCATATAAACTTTATAGCTGAGATCCGAAACCAAGTGAACATCCCAATACTCATGAAGGATATTATCTTAAGCCGAAAACAGATCGACGCGGCCTCCAGAACTGGAGTGAACGCTGTCTTGCTGATACAAGCGCTCTTCGATAGAGGTTACTGCGAAAGGGATGTACAGAGTATGATCGCCTACTCCCACTCTAGAGGACTAGAAGTGCTTTTAGAGGTGCATACTGAAGAAGAGTTTCTCCCAGCGCTCGAAACGAACGCTGACATGATCGGTATAAACAATCGCGACTTGAAGACGTTAAAAGTAGATCTCAAAGTGACAAAACTCCTCTTAGCAAAGCATCGCGATTTTGGAGACAAGGTGATAGTGAGTGAAAGTGGGATAAATAGTCCTCAAGACCTACGTTTCTTATGGAGATGCGGTGCCCAAGCCTTTCTGGTAGGAACGGTCATAATGAAAGCCAGCAATATTCTGGAGAAAGTTAAGGAGTTGGTGGAAGCATTATGAGCCGGGTTCGCGTCAAGATATGCGGGATAACCTCCTACAGAGACCTCCTTATAGCTGTGAAGGCTGGAGTAGACGCTATAGGGCTCGTCGTAGACGCACCGCAATCACCAAGAAACCTACCTATAAATAAAGCCAAGAAGTTAATGAAGGCTATCCCTGTATTTGTTGAAACCGTAGTCGTTACTGCCTCAAAAAATCTCATCCATCTAGAGAGAATTTTCAGAGAATTGAATCCACATATCATCCAGGTCCATGGCCTAACTCATATGCATAAGGAAATACGTGAACTATTACCCGATGAATGTTTAATAGGCGCAATTCAAGTAAAAACCAGTCTTAATGTTAACACAGTCGTTGAAGCAGCGGATACATTTGACGCAATCCTCTTGGACTCTTATATTCCAGGCAGGCATGGAGGCACGGGTAAAACCCACGATTGGAAGCTTAGTAGACATATAAGGGATACTATATATCCGAAGCCGTTGATTCTCGCGGGAGGATTAAATCCGGAAAACGTTAAAGAAGCCATACGTGTGGTTAAGCCTTACGCCGTCGACGTTTCCAGCGGAGTTGAGTCGCTTCCCGGAGTGAAAGACCGCGAGAAAGTCTTCGAATTTGTAAAGAACGCCAAAGAGGTTGAGATATGATGGAATTGAAGAAGTATCCTATAAAGGGGAAATATGGAAAGTATGGAGGCCAGTTTATCCCGGAGACTCTCATGGCGGCAGTCAGAGAACTGGAAGAAGCATATGAAGAGGCGAGAAAGGATCCGATTTTCCAAAAACAACTAAACTATTACCTCTCCGAATACGCTGGGAGACCCACTCCCTTATATTACGCTGAAAACTTGACCAGATCGTTGGGCGGTGCGAAGATATACCTTAAACGCGAGGATCTAGCACATGGAGGCGCCCACAAGATAAACAATACTCTGGGGCAGGCCTTACTCGCGAAGAAGATGGGCAAGAGGCGAGTTATCGCTGAAACAGGTGCAGGACAACATGGAGTTGCCACAGTAATAGCCTGTGCTGCGTTGAGGTTGAAAGCGGAGATCTACATGGGGGCAGAGGACATGAAGCGGCAGAAACTTAACGTATTCAGGATGAAGTTGCTGGGCGCCGAGGTTCACCGTGTTGATTCTGGATCAAAGACCTTGAAAGACGCTATAAACGAGGCCTTAAGAGACTGGGTTACGAACGTTCAAGACACTTACTACTTGATTGGCTCTGTTGTCGGCCCTCATCCTTATCCCATGATCGTTAGGGACTTCCAGAGCGTCATAGGACGCGAGCTCAGAGAGCAGATATTGCGAAAAGAGGGTCGCCTTCCAGATATACTCGTCGCATGTGTAGGCGGCGGAAGCAACGCAATAGGCACATTCTATCCTTTCTTAGACGATGCGCACGTGAAATTGTACGGTGTGGAAGCCGCAGGTGAGGGGCTCAACTTGGGAAAGCACGCTGCCTCGATACGTGGAGGATCTGAGGGCGTCTTCCATGGCATGCTGACTTATCTTCTCCAAGATGAGAACGGACAGATAATGACTACTCATAGTATCTCAGCTGGTCTCGATTATCCCGGAGTTGGTCCTGAACATTCATT
Organism: uncultured Candidatus Bathyarchaeia archaeon; assembly: GCA_964578315.1. Taxonomy (GTDB): domain Archaea; phylum Thermoproteota; class Bathyarchaeia; order Bathyarchaeales; family CAZOCN01; genus CAZOCN01. Next base: position 4,103 of record CAZOCN010000048.1, on the reverse strand, counting down.
CCTAAATAGTATTGGAAAGGCTGAGTATGTTGCTGTAAAAGATGAAGAAGCTGTAAACGCTTTTCTCGAATCATCGAGAAGAGAGGGAATTATACCGGCGTTGGAATCCTCACATGCTTTAGCATATGCTATGAAGTTAGCTAAAACCTTGGACAGAGACAAGATAATCGTAGTCACTCTCTCAGGAAGAGGAGACAAAGATGTAGAAGTAGTCGCTAGATATCTAGGTGTGAAGATATGAGGAAAATACTTGAGACGTTTTCAAGATTAAGCACTCGAAACGAAGGCGCTCTAATCGCTTACGTTACAGCCGGCGATCCAGACCCCTCCTTTACTCCTAGAATAGTTGAGACGTTAATTGAAGGAAGAGCTGACGTGATTGAGCTTGGAATCCCTTTTTCAGATCCCATCGCGGACGGTCCGGTTATCCAAGCAGCTACTATGCGAGCGTTGAAATCTGGAACAACCCCCAAAAAGGTGCTTAAGATAGTTGAAGAGATCAGAGGTAGAAGCGACGTCCCTATTGTAATATTGACATATTATAATCCAATCTTTAGGCTGGGGTTAAAGGTTTTCTTCGAATCTGCAGAGGCGTCGGGAGTTAACGGAGTAATCGTTCCGGATCTTCCTATCGAGGAAGCTGATGAGTATAAGAGGATTGCTGAAGCCTACGATATAGACACTATATTCCTTGTAGCTCCCTCCTCATCAACTGAACGACTGAGAAAAATATTGGGGTATGCGTCTGGCTTTCTTTATCTCGTCTCAACATTCGGAGTAACTGGAGCAAGAGATAAGCTTCAAGACCTAACTATAAGGCTGATTAAGAAAACGCGTCAAGTTACGTATAGGAGAATTCCCCTAGCTGTTGGCTTCGGAATTTCTAAACCGGAGCACGTGAAGGCAATCATACGAAATGGCGCAGATGCAGCTATAGTAGGCAGCGGTTTTGTAAGGATCATTGAAAGAAAAAACGAAAGGATGGAGGAAATGCTTGAGGCTCTCCGGGAGTACGCCCACCTACTAAAGGAAGCTACCATAAAGAAGCCTTGTACCGATTTTTTTGAAATAGAGTAAGTTATTGAAACAGACTCTTTTTTATCTCTCGGTTTTTATTGAATTCGGTCAAATGCTGGTGTTCCTTGAGGAAGTTTATGTCATACTTGTAGTTTTGTAAATTGGTGCGGGGGCAGGGATTTGAACCCTGGCAGGCCTACGCCACAGCGGCCTCAGCGCTGCTCCTCCAAGACTGAGGAGAAACCTCCAGAGTCTCTTTGACCAGACTCGGACACCCCCGCAATAGAGACTAAGATAGGCGTCAACTGGATAATTAATTTATCGAAGAAGGCTATTTCAGTTCCTTCTTCGCCTCGTCGACATCCCATCCTTCATGGACGATCCTATGCAAGGCCCGTACCATTTTTGTGGGGTCAGGAGCTTGAAAGACGTTTCTCCCTATGGAGACTCCTGCGCCACCGGCTTGTATCGCCTCCCAAGCCATTTGGAGAATATCCTCTTGAGTCTCTGCTTTTGGTCCTCCCGCGATTACAACAGGCGCTGGGCATCCCTTAACGACCTCCTTGAAACTATCGATGTCACCTGTGTAATTGGTCTTTACTATATCGGCTCCAAGTTCAGCGCCTATTCTGGCGACTAGTTTCACCGCTTCAACATCATGTTCCGACTTCACTTTCTTCCCTCTCGGGTACATCATGGCAACGAGAGGCATACCCCATTTTATGCATCGCCTGGAGACATAACCTAGGATTCGCATCATCTCCGCATCGTTCTCGTCACCGATGTTGATGTGTACGCTTACTGCATCGGCCCCTATGATTAGGGCTTCCTCCACTGTCATGACCATAACTTTATTGTTGGGATTCGGACTGAGCCTTGAACTACCCATGAGGTGTAGTATGAGGCCTATATCACGTCCATACCTGCGATGACCGTAGAGTGGTAGTCCCACATGACCTAAAACCGCGTTTGCTCCACCTTCAGCAACTTTATTCACCATCTCCGGCATATCTATAAGACCTGGTACAGGACCAAGTGTAACGCCATGGTCCATGGGAACAATTATAGTCTTCTTTGTCTCGCGGTTCATTATTCTCTCAAGTCTAATCGCCTTTCCTATCTGACTCACTCTGGACACCTTTATACTGATTCATTCTACTATCGAGCATTCATAATAAGAAGATTTTCAATTATTAATCCTTTATCCACTCCTAGCATTGATTCAATATATCCACTAGAAACAATAGATCGTATCTCCTCAAACAAAAGGTTTTATACCACACTCTTTATAAATTATGCAATTCTTTAAATATTGGGAAGAGAATTACAAAAAATGCTGTGAGACCTCAATGTGTGTGAGCGGGCATGTCGGTTCATATAAGAAGACTGTTGGTTGACGCTCTCAAACCTCGCGAAACTTCTATAGTGGAGCTGTCACAGGTCCTCTGCTCTATAGAGGGCGTAGAAGAAGTGGATATAAGCGTGTCAGAGGTGGATGCGAACACTGAGACTATAAAGCTGACGATAAAGGGACCACATGTTCGATATGAGGACGTCTCAAAAATATTGGATGAGAGTAGTGTCTCAATTAAAGGGGTAGACGAGATAAGTGTTACGAAGTCGAGGCCGCCCTCTAAATAGTGAATTGATTCATTTTGGATAATATTTAGATGAATGTTTGTAACAGATATCCTATAGTGAACGCTATAACCCCGAAGACGACCATTCTCAACCCTTTTAATAGCGGGTTATGTTTTCCCACCCTTCCGAGGTAGGCTCCGGTGGCGAAGAGAGTGCCTAAGGCCACTCCTATAGAGGCCATAACTCCAAAGTGGACGTCTAAGATGTTCAAGTAGACCAGTATCATCGGGAAGGCAACTATCATACAGGACATTATGGGGGTGAAGAAGTTTATTACTGAAGTTATGATCGTAGCTTCCTTCGCCGACCTAGCTATGTTTGTGTTCTCAAGATCTCTGAATAGAGCTTTTTCTAATCGAGCTATTTTCCTCTCTCGTTCCAGACTCTCCGCTTCGAAGACGCTGACCCCTGTAGATATCCCTAGGGCTAAGCTCGTTGTGAACATTGTACTGAGGGTGACCTCGATATTCGGGTTCTCAACCAGCGATGAGCCCATAATTACGCCTATAAGCATGAAGGTAGAGTCGAAGAGGGTATTTATAAAGAACATTCGGAGCGCAGGACCTATATCTTCTCTCTTCAATCTCTTTAGGAAAGCTCTAAGCTTGTCCATAAGTCTACTCAAACTTCCATTCGCAGAGATTATCACAGGAGTCCTATAAAAACTTTCATGTTCTCCATATAACAAGTGAAACGTGCAACTCGCTGTCGTCTCTTTAGGATTAAAAATTGAGATGGGTATGACAAGGTTTAAAAGTCTCACTTGCCTCTTGGAGGTAGCTACCATAAAGAGGTGAGTCACTTGACAACTGGAACGGTGAAAAGATGGATGGATAGAAGCGGCTACGGTTTCATAACCACTGAGGACGGCAAAGATGTGTTCGTTCACAACTCTGCGATCCAAGGCAAGAGCAGCTTGAAAGAAGGAGAAAAAGTAGAATTCGAGATAACAGAGACGCCAAGAGGCCCAAAAGCCTTAAACGTCAAATCGATTTCCTGATAATTCTATTTCGAGGCTAACTAAGCCTATCTTCCTATTTAAATCAATTTTTTATAACAATTCGTGTTTCTACGGCATATTAGACTTCAAATAGAGGGGCTATACACAGAGATCAACGCGACCTACTTCTCGGCTTTCTTCTTGAGTTTTCCCAGCTCCTCTTGGAGTTGCGTATTCCTTTCTTTATATTCCCTTATCTTCTTCATCCATAATTGAATCTTTTCGTCCTCTCTCCCTTCTTCTGGCCACTGCCACGTATCCAAACTTCCCTTTAAATCCTCTTCGTAAGCGCCATACTCCTCTATAAGCCTCCTCCGAATATACCTCTCATAATTACGAATTAAGGTGTCATTGGAACGCATCGCCTTCTCGATCCCTTTGATTTTATCTTCAACCTCTATCCTCTCCTCTTTTACAATAGCTTCCTTAATTTTCTCCTCTTTCA
>CAZOCN010000047.1:0-10135 GCA_964578315.1 uncultured Candidatus Bathyarchaeia archaeon | reverse complement strand
GGTGTCCTTGGTGGTCTATTCTTAATAGAAGGAAATTGTAAATGGAGGAGTGGCGACCGAGGGATGGAGAAGCGGTTCTCACAAGAGAGGGCTTTCTTTTTTATGTGTTTGGATATGAGCACCCACCCGATCGAGTTATAGCCTTTCTTAAGTATATTCCAACCGAGTATAGTGGTCTCTTCCCCCTCCGCTATCTAGATAGGAGGTGGTCCATGAGAGGAATATCTCTCTCCAGACCGGAGAAGCTATACACACCTGAAAACTATTCAAAGATAATTGAGACCTTCAAGGAAAACTTCCCCGAATACCTCTATTTATGCCCTATGCGGAGTAAACTCCTACTATCCGTTCCTAAGGACCGCATAAAAGAGGTCTTTATTCCGAGGATTCAACTGAGGAAGATTCTTCAGAAAAATGATAGAGATGGACTTCAAGAATTGGCGGTTGAGTTTATTGACCTTCTCTCAGAGGAGTCTGGTTTACCAAGTGACAGTTTTGGGATCCATGGCTCTCTATCCCTCGGTATGCATTCTTCCCTTTCCGATATCGACCTTGTGATCTATGGATCTAAAGAATTTAGAACTGTAGAGAGAGTGGTTAGGAAACTTGTTTCAGCTGGCAAGGTAAGTTATGTTTTTACGAAGAGATACGACCACTGCAAGAGACAGAGAGGTCGATATAAGGGGCGTCTCTTCGTTTTCAACGCCACCCGTCAGATGAAGGAGACCAGAAATGATTATGGAAAATACCGTTACAAGCCTCTACAACCCCTACGCTTCAGATGCCTTGTGACTGGAGATTCGGAAGCCATGTTCCGTCCATCCATATATCAAATAGGAGCCTATCGCCCTCTCAACAGCCGGTCAGAAATTGAAGAGAAGCGTCTTCCCTCAAGGCTTGTCTCTATGATAGGATATTACAGGAACATAGCGAGAAAAGATGAGGAAGTAGAAGTCTCTGGCATACTCGAAGAGGTTGAGGAGATAAAAACGGGAAAGCTCTTTCATCAGGTTGTGGTGGGATCTGGTCTGGGGAGAAGAGAATTTATCTGGCCTATCTCTCGTGAAGAGTAATCTATTTAAACAGTGTATGTAGAGAACTGAGGAGACGTGTAGAAAATGAAGATCTGCGTGATAGGTGCAGGAATCATCGGGAGCGCATTCGCCAAGAGCCTCCTCAAAAGCGGCTATGGAGATAAAATAATCGCCACAAGGAGGAGGATTGAGAAGCTTGAAGAGTTAAAGGCGCTTAATGCGGAGGTCACCAGAGACAATAGAAAAGCCGCTAAAGAGGCAGACGTGATAGTTCTCTCAGTGAAACCTAAAGTAGTCAAGAAGGTTCTCACTGAGATAAAAGCCGAAGCCTCCGGAAAACTCATCATTTCATTAGCGGCAGCTGTTCCTTTAGATTTCTTGGAGAAGATAGCCCCCGAAAGTAGATTCATAAGAGCCATGCCAAACATAGCGGTACTAGTACAGGAAGCCTTCACTGCCTACTGTACGGGATCCAAGGTCACAAAGGAAGATATCATAATCGCTGAGGAGATCTTTGGGAGAATGGGAAGATTTGCTCGTGTAGAGGAGAAGGATATGGACGCTATCACCGGTCTGAGTGGAAGTGGACCCGCTTACATATCAATTATGATTGAAGCATTAACATACGCTGGATTAAAGACTGGTCTCCCCCGAGACCTCGCTCTTCTAGCCTCTGCACAGACCGTCGTAGGCGCTGGAAAGCTGGTTCTGGAAACTGAGAAACATCCAGCTGAGCTAAAGGAGATGGTGGTGACGCCAGCAGGAACCACCATAGACGGAATTTACGAGATAGAGGAGAGCGGTATAAGAACTGCCATAATGAGAGCTGTAGAGGCGGCGACTAAAAAGTCCAAAGATATAACGGAAGAGTTAAAGAATAACTACCTAATAAACCGAGACAAAAACGTGTAACTACTTGTAATCTCATCGTAGGAACATAAAATTTTCAAAAAAGCAAAGATGAATTCACATAGTCCTCCATTTAAATCACTGAGGCACGGAAGATGGCTAAACGTAACTCTAACCTTCCAGACACATTATTCAGTCTTCTCGAGAAAACTTACAATGAAAATTTAATTGTCGACATCTTCTCGTTAACTTCTCTGATAGGCATCGAAGTATTTACGATAGGTTCAAGGGTCTCAGTTATGTCAATGGACAAGTATCTCAGATATGTTGCGAGAATTCAGAGAGAAGGTTTAATAGGGAACCTATTAGGCTTCGAAACAAAACCGATGAGGCGTATTTAAGAAGGCACGTAAATTTACAGATAGCTACAGTAGATCTACGTTGCTTTATTTTTTTGGAAAACCTTTAAAGAATCTAGTTACTTAGATTGATGAAGCACAGAACCATTCTTCAATAAATTTGAGATGTAAAGCGTGACTGATGGGGAGGGTAAGTTGAGGGTCATTTTGAGGTTCGTTGGCTCTTTTGCTCGTAAGGCGGGAGGAAATAAAATCGAATTTGAGTTACTACCCTCGACAACACTCCTCGAAGCCATTAAGCAGATCTTTAAAACCTACAAACTCGGCGACGTGCAGATCAACGAAAATGGATCTATTGCGGGCCCTCTAAGAATCTACGTTAATGGTAGAATAGCTTCCATGAATACACCCCTTAAAGAAGGCGATGAAATCTCTTTCTTACCACCCATAGCGGGTGGATAGCCGGATATAACTCAGTAAATATTAAATTCTCAATTACAGTTAAAATTAAAGTTACAGAGAAAATGAGGAGGAAACTATTGGATGTCGACTCAAATTTGGATAGCGAGAGACTACCTAAACTGTAGCGGCTGCCGAAGATGTGAGATTGCCTGTTCTCTTTGGCATGAAGGGAAAATATGGCCTGAAGCGTCGAGAATAAGAGTATTCATGTTGATTCCAGGGATCGAAGTGCCTCATCTATGTGCACAATGTGACGATACTCCTTGCATACAGAGTTGCCCCGTCGAGGCTTTGAGCATTAACGAAAAGACAGGCGCGATAATTGTAGACAAAGATAAGTGTACAGCCTGCGGCTCCTGCATCGAAGCTTGCCCAGGTAGGATTCCTGCAATACATCCCACCGAAAAATATGCAATTATCTGTGATCTATGCGATGGAGACCCGCAGTGTGTGAAGGTTTGTCAAGAAGGACGATACAACGCGCTTTGGGTTGTAAATCGTGCAGATGATCTAGACATTTCATATAAGTTGTATGCAAAGACGCCGGATATACCTACCAAAGAGATTGCTCAGCGTTTCTATGGTGATGTGGCAAAGGAGTTGATGTGAAAATGGGAAATGGTTACGCAGGAAAGTTTCTAGAAGTAGACCTTACAAATGAAAAGATTAAAGACGTGAAATTCAGCGAAGACTTTCTGAAAAACTGGATTGGCGGAAGAGCATTAGCCAGTAAAATCCTCTGGGATAGACTCGGAAAGAAATGGGCGAGCATCGATCCATTAGGTCCGGAGAATATACTCTTAGCCTTAACTGGACCCATGACGGGCTATTACCCTGGAATGAGGATCTGCATATCTGGAAAGTCTCCCCAGAGCAACGGCATAACGGGATCGACGGTGGCTGGCGAATTCCCACTGGAACTCAAATGTTCCGGATACGATGGTGTCATAGTCACAGGAAAGGCGGAACATCCGGTGTACATATACATCGAAGATGGAAACGTGGAGATTAAGGACGCAACTCACCTTTGGGGCAAGGATGGCAAACAGACGATTCGACTGATAAACAAAGAGGTGATTGATAGTCTTGAGAGTAGACGTGGAAGAGAGAGAATGTGGAGAGAACCCGGAATAATCTATATCGGACCAGCCGGCGAAAATGCCACAAGAGTTGCAGCTGTTATAGAGAAATGGACTCACGGAGCTGGCTACGGCGGTTACGGTGGAGTCATGGGCTCCAAGAACTTGAAAGCCATAGTAGCTAAAGGAACCGGACCCTTGCCTGAACCTGCAGATATAAAGAAGACCGTCGAACTGAGGAAGAAACTCATTAAGGAATGCCTGAAGAATGACCTTATGAGAAGGTGGGGTACAGGCTCAGCAGGTTATGAATGGGGCACCGCCGCTTATAGCAGTGAACCAGTCAAGAACTGGCAGGAGGAATGGCATGACGAGAGGAGTTTTGGCGTTGATCATTTTGAAAGAAAAGTCTGGATGAAACGTTATTGGGGTGATTATGGCTGTCCAACAACCTGTTTAAAGATTGCTTGCAATAGAGACGGACCATTAAAAGGTGCTATAACAGACAACCCTGACTATGAGATACAGGCCTACATGGGAACCAACCTGGGCATATTCGAGCCTGAAGGGAATGTTTACGTCGCTTCCATAGGGGATGATCTGGGCTTATGTGGCATACAAGCTGGTAATGTCCTTGGCTTCGCAGCTGAACTTTACCAACGTGGCATACTCACAAAGGAAGATATTGGATTTGAACTGAATTGGGGTGACCCAATCGCCTTCGGTAAACTTGCGGAGATGATCGCTAAAAGGGAAGGGATAGGCGATATACTTGCTGAAGGGAGCTTCAGAGCCGCTATAAAACTTGGGAAGATGAAGGGCGTAGATTTACTTCCCTACGTGGTTCATGTGAAGGGCATCTCTATAGGTGCTCACGGCCTCAGAAGCGGACTGGATTACGTTCACCCGGCGAGCTACGCAACTTCCGTGCAAGGAGGTGACCACACCTCAGTAGGAGACTTCACTCCAGACGAGGAAGCCGGGGACCTAAATTGGGGCTTCCTAGACTCCGCTGTCATCTGTGGCTTTAACGTCCAATCTAAAAATCTAGGGCTTGTCTGGGAACAGTTCAGGGCGATTACTGGCTGGGACACAACTATGGATGATTGGAATAACACGATTGGTTTAAGAATGCTCAGCATTCAGAGAACTTTACTTCTAGTCGGTGGGCCAGACTATAGCTGGGATCCAGATAAGGACGATGACAACCCGCCGAGATGGTATGAGCCACTACCAAGCGGACCTTACAAGGGTAAGGCTGTAGACCGGAATGAGGCTATGAGTAGGAAGAAGAAGTATTATGAAAGCCTTGGCTGGGACGAGAGGGGAATCCCCACAGTAGAGACCCTCAAACGAATAGATCTACTAGAACTTGATGAGATTTTGAGTAGAATGAGGAAGTAAACCATTCATCCCCTTTTTTTCAAAAGAGACATTCACTTTACCAACAATGTAACTATGTGCCTTGTTTTAACAACCTATTGTATTGTTTTTTTGTTTCCGTATTCTCGGGTTCCACTAAATCGTTTCTAGGAAGTTCGCTTCCATCTCCCACCGTATGCCGACTGATTTAATAACAAATTATTTACTTGCTTCATTGATGGAGCTGACAAAATCTTGTACGCTAGGATTCGTTCTGTTGTACCGCAGGATTCTGAGGAGTTGATCAGGCTTGCAGACGAACTTATTCAATTAGATAATAGGGCTGAAAGAGAAAGTATGCTAGTAGAGCCTTTCCAAGATGCGAACCATGAAATATACGTTGCAGATGTGGAAGGGAAACTGGTTGGTTTTATTGAACTCCGCATTTTTCCGGATTTCGTTGAAGGAGCGCCCATTGCGATCATCCAGAACTTGATAGTGGAGAAACACTATAGAGGATTCGGCATAGGAAGCAAGCTTCTACAAAGGGCGATTAGAGAGGCGCGAAGGCGAATTGCATGTGAGATTCACGTCTGGACAGAATTTGAAAATTATGAGGCGATAAACTTCTATACTAAGCATGGGTTCACAAGAAGAGCACTTCTGCTAGAAAAAGAAACATGAGTAATGCATAGGAAGTCGGCAACAGAATGCCCAAATAAAACCTTTAAATCTGCTATTCTCTGTTGAGTGATGGAGAAGGATTGTGCCGGAGGTGTGCTGGCTTCTCTTACTCTTCATAGAGTCCCTCTGGGGACTACTGGGAGTTCTAGTCTTCGGCGATCCGATTGCCTTCTTCTCAATGTTGCTTCTCGGGGCGCTTCTGCTCCTCACTAGCCTTCTAGGAGCTATTCCCTTTTTCGGTCCATACTTCTACTGGTTGGTCTCGAGGAACCAAATTCTCCCAATGATGGGACTGCCTCCAAACATGCTCGTACAGTCCATGATTATAGTAAATCTGATAATATCCATGGCGATATGCGCCCTAACAACCCTAAAGGTCTTAACATTCCTTCTCATACTATCCGGTTTTAAAAAGAAAAATCCCTAATCCACACGTCTATACTCTACATTCTTACAGTGAATTATGCGAGGAAGTCGAGTTCTCGTAGGCGCTTTCTCACAGCGTCTGTTACGAAGTCCGGGACGTTCCTATATCCCCCCTTCCCGCTCTTGATTACTTCTTCGATTATCTTGGCTAGCGCCTCTGGAATGTTCACGGTTCGCCAAGCCCGCCTCTTCTTCGTCGACATCTTCGAACCCTCCATAATGTAAGGTTTAAAAAGCTTATAAATATATAAGGCATTTGTTATAATATATAATAACAGGTAATGAAATATGCTGAATCCCACGATAAAGACCTTGGTAGAATTCCTACGTCTAATCAAAAAGGAAGAGCCGGTAACCTACTATGGGATCAGTAAACACCGAAGGAAGGCCTATGGTATGGTGAGCCGTTACTTGAGGTTCTGTCTACAGAAGGGCTTCATCAAAATCGCCGGGACAGCTAAGGGGCGCGGGCCGAAACCGTCAAAATTTTACGTTATTAGTCCCAGGGGGGAAGCTGTTCTAAATCTCTTTGGTGATCTTCCAGATGACTGATGTGTTGAGGAATTATAGAGGGAAGAGTCTTCTCAGTAGACTGAAAGGTGCTCTGAGAACGCGGTCCACGGGTGCCATGTGGCTTGAGGGCGGATTTAGGTTTGTGGAGAAGAGGGCTATCAATTTTGAAGTGGTGAACTCTGCTTATGAGAGTGACCCCTTCCTAGGAACCGTTGTGGATACTCTAGCCGCTCAGACTGTGGGTTTAGGTCACTACACAACCATGAATGAGGATTATGAGGAGACGACGCGGGACGGTAGGACTGCGAAGGAGGTTGTGGATGAAGCAAGTGAAAGGGTGAACCTCGACGAGAAACTGATCGTAACCGCAAGGGAGGTGATTAGAAGCGGGAACAGTTTCTGGCTGAAAATAAAGCCGGGATACCTCGAGGATCTCTTCGTAATGCCTCTGACTGCTATAGAGGGGATTGTCCGTGAACGGATAGAGCCCTTCGGCTTCGAAGATAAGCCTATAGGCTATAAACTAGCCCACAGTTACGGAGGAAAAATCATACGTGCAGATTACATCATTCATTTCCGTTGGAACCCTATCAACAACAATGCCTTCGGTGAAGGCCTGATTGAGCGTCTTTTGCGGACCTTAACTGTAAACGGTGAAGTTCGTCCAAGCTTCCTAGAGATGAAGGCTAGAATTGAACGTATCCTCCCCGATCTCTTCGAGAAGTTCGTTGGAATCGACCAAGTGGTCATCGTTCCGGGCGCTAGTGACGAGCAGATCGGTGAATGGCAGAGGATACTCCGGTCTAGACCCAAGGAAGGTGTGAGGTTGATCTGGAATCGCGAAGGGGCAGATATAAGGACGGTCCAGATGGACCCGCGATTGAGGTTTGAGGCTGTCTTGAACCATGTGATGGAGCAGATAACCATCGCGGGTCAGACGCCGATAGCTAAGCTTGTAACGACCCCCGGTTTCACTGAAGCCTCAGCCCGCGCCGCCATGGACATGGGCGACCTAATAGTTCGTGGAATACAGAGGTTCATAAAGAGGAGGATAGAGCGGGACTTCTATTGGCCGGTTATAGAGCAGGCGGGACTCGACCCTAGCCGAGCGGGTGTTCGCTTACACTGGGGAACCAGTGAGAGGCCGAAGGTTACCCTAGAGGGACTGGCGCGTATACTAGATATCCAATCAAAAACTGGAGTGGAATGGATTAAACCCAATGAAGTGCGGAGAATGCTCTCTAAGATGGGGTTCGAGTTGGATTAGTGGGTTCCCGAAACCGAGTTGGAAGAGAGAGCACCGCCAGTAAAGCCTTTCTCGTCCTGAAGTGGGGTAGCGGTGTGTTCCCTCGGCGGGAGTAGAGGCGAAGAAGAATGGAGACACTGGTGAACTTGGCGATATTGTCCGGGCTTGTTTTAAGGGCTCTTTTGCCCGCCATAAGGAAGATGCTCAAAGACCCTAGTGGGTTTAGGTGGGAGCATACCTACACTCTCACAGCCCTCGGTGCGGTTCTAGCTTGGTATACTATATCACCGTGCTTTACGTTTTCCGAGGGCGATACGGTCTTTGTTCTAGTGAAAGCCTTTGCCTTCGGTTTTGGGGCTCTAAGCGCTTTGAATGAGGCTGTTGCTTGGTTGAAGAAGGTCTCTTCAGATAAAGGATGATCCTTTTTAAGCTGGGAAGAGGACCCCGTGGGGTGTCTTTCTTTTCCTGTAGCAGGCTAATGCTAGGGCCCACAGCATGTCGTCGTGGGTTCCGGGTGGATGGCTGAACCTTATCTTTCCATCCTTCGTCAGTTCGTATTTCTCTGCGTTTATTTCGTCGATTAATTTGAGGTCGTGGGGGATGATGAGAGTCTTTTTACGCATTCTCTCTTTTAGGTAGGTGAGGATCTCTTCTTTTTTGGTTATTGTCAGCGTCACGCCTTCTACTGGGATTTTGGAGGCTTTCATGTCTTCGACTATGTATTCTCCTAGGCCTGTCTGATCTACTAGAACTCTTCTTATCTGTTTGTAGTTGTTGCAGAGGGTCTTAGTGTAGCCTATCACTGTAGAGTAGGGGGTTTCCAGGTTGAATCGGTGGAGGTGGATAAGTTTGAGTTTCTCTCCTCTCTCCTCAGTTACAGCTATTACGCTGTAGTCTTGTTTCTTTCCTAAGTCTATACCGATGTAGAATTCTCCTTGAAGAAGTTCGTTGAAGGGGTGGTACTGGAGGTTGTCGTCTGTGCAGTTTAGGATGAGCTCTAAGGGAAAGAAGGAGTCTGCGTCGTCTGTGAAGCGGCATTCAAATTCTCTTGCGAATCTTTCTTTTGGTAGGAGGTGGAGTTCACTGACAAAGTCTTTGCTGTAGAGACCGAGCTTTAAGGGGGTCCTCCAGTCTATCCTGTGGTGTGAGAATTCATGGCTCAGTTTCCCTTCACACATTTCATAGAAGACTGAGTCTTTACTCCAGGGTGTGCTCGAGACGATCAGGGCTCCGTCGGTGGTGGAGAGCATCGGATATAGGACGCTGAAGAACATGTGCTTGTCGTTTTTGAAGAAGGCTGCCTCGTCAGCGATTATGCAGTCGGAGGTGTAACCTCTTATTAGGTCTTCACTACAGGGCAACGCCACAAGCTTCCTTCCATTCCTGAAGGTGATTACGGTCCTTTGTGCTCTCCTTATTAGGAAATGTCTGAACCGTGGAGGTATTCTCCTCAGGAAGCTTTGGATTTTATCCATCAGGATCATACTCTGCCTTAAGCCTGGAGCTACCAAGAGGACCACCCAGTCGCCTTCTTTCGGTTTTGTTGTAAGACAGAAGTGGAGAGCCTTTACGGCTAGGGTGCTTGATTTGCCGCTCTGCCTTGGGAATCGGACAGTTATCCTCTTAGATTTGTCTCTCAGAAGCGCTGTCTGGTAGGGGAGGGGATTCCATCCCATAAAGGTTCTCGCAAAGAAGACCGGATCCTCTATGAGGGTCTCCTTTACTCTTGGATCCTTCAAGAGTTGCAGAAGCGCTGTGGGATGCCGGGCTACCATGAGTTGGTAGTCTCCGTTGGTCAAGAGTTCATGGACGACTCTATCCCAGGCGGATTCCGGTATACGGAGGATTTTCTTCATTCTCTTCCCGATCCAACCTCTAAACTTCTTCGGTAACTTATCGAAGTTGAGGAGTTCGGTGAGGTCGTCGTCTTCTACTCTTTCTCCTTGTCTCTCGAGGAGTTTGTTTAGAACACCTAGGCAGTCACAGAGGACCTTCGCCCATGCCCTCTTCTCTTTAGGTTCAAGAGAGGGGTCTGCTAGGAAAGTTTTCGCTTCTTCGATGGCCTTCCAGATGGCTCTTAAGGCTTCGTTTATCCCTCTCTCATAACTAGTCACTTATAGC
>CAZOCN010000046.1:0-10241 GCA_964578315.1 uncultured Candidatus Bathyarchaeia archaeon | reverse complement strand
ACTATCTCTCAAACAGATACATAAAGTATACTCGGAGATAATCAAGCGCCTCAAAAATATTCTCTTAGATTATGAAATGATGGACTTTGAAGAGCTCCTAAATAGAAAAATCCAAGATTATACATTAGAAAAACTTTGTATTTTAACAGAGAAAATAGAAATGCTAGAAGACCTCTTCTCTAAGGTAATTAATAAAAATCAAGAAAAAACCACTTCGGACTGTTAGCGTTTTTGAAAAGATCTGATTCATTCACTGTATTTCGAAGGTCGTGTATCCATTTATACGGGATTTCTGGTTACAAAAGAAACAAAAATACACTTACAATAATATCAAGCTCAACACGATCCTAGGGAAACTTAACGAGGGGATGAAGTGTCCGGAGAATCTTCCGAAGAAAGAGTGCTCTTTAAGTCTTTAATGTATTACTCTCTGACTGCAACCTGGGGTGGAGTCCGAGTATGGACTCCAAGTTGGCATAAGGGTGCGGTATACTTAACAAACAAGAATATATGGTTTGAATGCGAGAATGATCGTTGGATCTCTATTCCCTTGCATAAGATTGTTGATATAGACAAGCCAACAGGGAGTATAAGAGGATGTCCAGTCCCCGGTTTAACTCTCTCAATAAATTACAAAGTATCCCCCGACAAAGTTGCAGGGGTCTTCTTAACAGGACCCGAGATAATCTTGAAATCCTTGCGGGACTTCCTACTTCCCATAATCAGAGAGGCAGTAATGGTAAAAGAAGACGAGACAATAATTGAATTGAAGATTTTGTCCCTGATCCAATCCAAAGTGAGAGATGTGGAGAAGATATCTTTCCTATTGGGTATAACAAAGGATCAAGTTGTAAATTATATGATAGGTCTTTACAAAAAGGGATTAGTCGATGATACCGGGAAACTTACACAGAAAGGAAATGAGACACTTCATCTCCTCAAAATAAAGAGGGAACGGTGAGCAATAAATAGTGGTGAAGAATATTAAAGACACAGGGAAACTGAGTTTCGCAGTGGCTTTTTATTCCTTCAGTAAACTGATGCAGTTAGAACAGAGACTAGAAAACTTCATTAAAGAAGCTAGATGTCCAAGCGAAGATACTAGGAAATTCCTTCGATGTCAGTCAACTCTCGAAATATCAAACACTGCTTTATTCCAATTTTTCCAACATTTCTTTAATAAAATTGGTTTTGGTGACTTAGAAATCGTGGAGTTTAAACCCTTACAATACTTCTTCATAGTCAGGAACTGTTCTGTATGCGATTTGGTACCTAAAACTAAAGAGAAGAGAGTATGCCACTTAACTGCGAAAGCTCTATTCCGTTTATTCTCGGAGGACTTGGGAGTAAATTGTAGAGTGGAGGAAACAGAATGCAGGAGGGAGGGTTATGAAAACTGCAAGTTCAGTGTAAATCTTGAGCCCTTATCCACTTATATCTGTTTGCTATCACCTCAAGATGACGCGCTCCTTTTAAAAATTCAAGAGAACCCCGAAGTGGTCAATACAAATGAAAGGTTCAAATCCCTCTTCAACACCTTGCGGATGTACAATTTGATTGATAATGACGGAAAACTTACAAGAATAGCAGAAGCTTACCTTCTATATCTGAATAACTTCGTTAAAAAGGAGAGAATTTTTGACCCTCCATGGAAGAAGATGAAAGAAATATCCGTTAAGATATCCTCAGCAAGCTCCTTTGCTCAGGCTTTTACGACATTAGAAGAGTCTAACCAGATTAAGAATATGAATTCCCCTCCAACATTAACGAGAAGCAAGTCTCAGAGGAGAATGGAGCAGAGTAAATCCTTTTTAGACAAATTTGTAAAGTTAGTTAATAAAAAGGATTATAGCGAAAAATCTTCTGATATAGAATAGAAGATGGAGTTTCCGCTATCCCGTTCTTCTGTTCCGTTAACTGTTCAAAGAAAATGGTTATAAACGCTTGAAGAAGCGACTAAATTAGTAAGACATCAGTCTTACATCAATAATATTTAAATATGTCTTTTCCCCTCGTATTTGTGATGTATCCTAGTTTATGAATGTGAAATAAGCATGGTGAGAGTATGCCTAGAATACTAATAGTGGATGATGCGGCTTTCATGAGGAAAGTATTAAGGGATATACTCGCCACTCGCGGGTTCGAGGTCATCGGTGAAGCAGAAAATGGAGACGTAGCCGTCGAAATGTACTGCCGTTTAAAACCTGACCTGACTCTGATGGATATTGTAATGCCTAAAAAGGACGGGATAAGTGCAGTAAAGAGCATAATAAGCAAAGACCCAAACGCCAAGATCGTGATGTGTAGTTCCTTAGGTCAACAAGCAATGGTGATGGAAGCGATCCAAGCAGGAGCTAAAGACTTCATAGTGAAACCTTTCCAGAAGGAGAAAGTGATCGAGGTCGTTAACAACATCCTCCAGGTGTAGAAAATGAGTCTAGATTTGAATGATATACAAGTTGACGCGTTAAAGGAGATAGCAAATATCGGTGCTGGACACGCCGCCATGGCTTTATCGGATTTAACAAATAGAAATGTGTGGATTTCGGTGCCAAACGTCTACTTTATCGATCTAAATAACATTTACCAGTACATAAAAGACGTCGAAAAACTCATGATGGGTTCCTATATAAAGTTGGAAGGAAAGATTTCGGGAACTCTAATGCTTTTCTTCACAGAGAATAGTGCGCTCAAACTTCTGGAGGAAGTTACTGGAACGCGAAAAGTCTCTATACAGAATCTGACAGGGATGAATCTCTCAGCACTATCTGAGATCTTCAATATCATCATCTGCAATTATTTAAACGCGATCGCTGATTTCTTCTATGTAAAGATTATTCCATCGCCTGTGGTTATAGCCTACGATATGCTGGGAGCTCTACTAGACCTAATACTCGTAGATATAGAAAAAAACGCAGGGAAAGGAATACTCTTCGAGAACAATTTTTCAGAGGGTATGAACCGTTTCGAAGGATATGTCCTCTTCCTTCCAACTCTTTCATCCTTAGAATTCATTTTAAAGAAAACAGGACTGGCAATGCAGAATGGACTATGAGAAGCACGTCGGCATCGCAGAAATTAAAGTTGGACATAACCCGTCCATTTTAACATCCCGTGGACTCGGCTCTTGTGTAGCCGTAGTTCTCTACGATCCGATTACAAAAATAGGAGGTATGGCACATATCCTTCTCCCAAATAGTGGAATTTCAGAGAAAGTAGGTAACTCTTGCAAATTCGCCGATAGAGCCGTTGAATTATTACTAAAGAAATTATTGAACTTGGGCGCCAAAAAGGATAACATTGAAGCGAAGATTGCTGGTGGAGCGCAAGTTTTCAAAATACCTTCAAAGAAGGCCTTTTTTAAGATAGGCGAACAAAATATTGCTGAAGTAAGAAGGCAACTGAGAAGATTGGGAATAAAATTGGTGGCTGAAGATGTGGGAGGGAATCATGGGAGAAGTGTGCGCTTTCACCTTAATGACGGAAGCCTCCATATTAAGACAGTATGGAATGAAAAGATAATTTAGGTGATCGATCTTTGGCCTCAAAAGTATATCAGGATATTATCAACATTTTAACTGTAGAATTCGGTTTTAAAGCTCAAAATCTAGTCAAACAAGAATGCATCAAAAGGGAACTCAATCCAGATACGCTAACGAAAGATGAACTTCCACTCCTTATTGTAGGTCTTATGTGTACGATCTCCTCTATGGTTACAAAAGAGAAATGGAAGAGAATAGAGTTGAGTTTAATGCATTACCTTAAGGAGGAGTGAGTCGTAAGAGCGCAAAAATTGCAATTCCGAGATGATCTGGCTTTAAGATTAATAATAAAGAAGGTTCGTGAAACAACAGGGATTAATTTTGGAGCTTACCGCGGGAACTTTGTAAAAAGAAGATTGCGGGTTAGAATGCATCGTAATACTGTAAACACATTCGGAGAATATCTAAAAATTCTAAATTCTAACCCGGAAGAATATACGTTACTTTTAAGGGATTTGACAATAAATTACACAAAGTTTTTCAGGGATCCGGACGTTTTCATTTTATTTAAAAATGAAATTTTAAAGAAAATAAAATCTTCAAAGCAGATAATAAGAGTTTGGAGCGCTGGTTGTGCAACTGGAGAGGAACCTTACTCAATAGCGATCGCTCTTCTAGAGGCGATGCAAAATTCTAGAGTTCCAATCTCAATTAAGGTGTACGCATCGGACATCGATGAGACAGCCCTCTCTGAAGCGAAGAGAGGCGTCTATGCTGTATCAAAACTGGAGAATTTAGATAAGCGCTTAATAAGGAAATATTTCATTAAGTTAAGTGAGGGCTATTCTATAAAAGAAGAAGTTAGAAATCTTGTATATTTTAAAAATGAAAATTTACTCTCTCCTTTAAGGTATATGAGTTTAGATGCCATATTCTGCAGAAATGTTCTAATTTATTTTTCTAAGGAAGCACAAGTAGATATATTCAATAAATTCTACACTTATCTGAAGCCTTCTGGTCTACTTATAATTGGAAAGACAGAGTCTATACCCATAAATATGAAGAACATATTCGAATGTATAGATGAAAGAAAGAGGGTGTACCGAAAAATTACGGCAATCTGATTTATATGAAACAAAACTCCCTTTAACCTCCGCCCTCATTTTCTGGATAGTTTGTGTCACAATTTTCTCCTAGAACTCAGTCACACTAAATTTAGATTTTAAAAATGGGTTTAATTAACCGAAAAATGGAGAAGAATGAGTTATGAGTAAAACAATGCAGGTAAGTATAAATCAAGCTGAGAAAAATGGTACCGACGCTTCCATAGTGAATATCATTAAAACTGCTATTGAAATGTCCGAGGTCGTCGCTGGTTTATCAGAGCAGATAATAGAATCAACGAAAAACGTTAGAGATTTAGGGGTTCAAGTGGGTCAAGCCGCCGAGCAATTGAGTAGTAGTATGGAACAGGTGCAAACGGCATCACAGAACGTCTCTGAAGGAGCACAGAACCTCTCAAAGCTTGCGCAGAAAACGATGAAGGCAATCGAAGATTTGAGGGTAATAATGGATGAAGTCAGTAAGAATACGAATGAAGTGAATAAGATAGTGGAAAACTCCACTAACTTGGCAAATCAAGTTGGCGAGCAAGGAAATAAGGTGCTTTCAGGGTTAGAAGAGATTAGAAAGTCATCAACTGATGTAGAAAATATTGTTAAGGAGGTAAACGCTTCGGTTAAGAACATCGCTGGATTGGCGGATGAAATAGCAGATATCGCAGGACAAGTGAATATGCTAGCGCTGAACGCTGCAATTGAGGCTGCTAGAGCAGGCGAGGCAGGTCGTGGATTCGCGGTTGTAGCTGACGCCATCAAGCAACTCGCAGGACAGACGGGATCGTCGGCTAAAACTGCCGTTGAGTCCATTAATGAGATAACAAAATCTGGAGAAAAAGCAACTGAACTGACACGGGTTGCGGGACAAGCGGCGGATGAGGGAAGCAACCTCGTAAAAGAAACAGTAAGTGGGTCTCAACAAGTCGCGGCTTTGCTGAATAAGGTACTTGAAAGAACTCAAAATCTGCTAGCAAGAACCGAAGTAAGTATGAAATCTCTTGACGATGTGAATGACGCCGCCCAACAGGTTGCAAGTATCTCGGAGGAGTCTGCAGCCGCAGCAGAAGAATCTGCAGCAGCTGTTGAGGAGCAGACTGCAAGTACCGAACAGTTGGCCGCTATAGCGCAGAAATTCGAAGAAGAGAACGCTAGAACCATAGAATTGTCAGAGAAGATTGCGACTGAAATCAAGAAGCTCAGAGAAGAACTTGCCAAAATAGAACTATCGAACTAGAAGCGGATCGACTATGGCAGAAATGGGGGATCAGCATCAGCAGATCGTTAACTTCACTGTCGGCGGAGTGAACTACGGCGTACCAGTAGATCAAGTGCGAGAGGTAAGGGATATGCAATCTGTGACCCCCGTACCGGGTGCTCCAAGTTATGTTAAGGGCGTAACCAACCTCAGAGGTCAGATAATAACAGTCATAGACCTACGGAAACGCTTGGAACTAGCAGATAATGGAAAAGGTGGCGAGAAGATCATAGTCATCGAAATGGACAACCTCGCAGTAGGCGTCGTAGTCGACTCCGTCACAGAAGTCTCAACAATCGCTGGGAAGAATATAGAGAAGGAAGCCACCACAACGCTAGACAGCAGATACGTACTGGGCATCGGGAAAGAAGGCGACAGACTCGTCGTCATCCTTGACCTACGCAAAGTAATCACTGGCATTGAAGACAAGTTGCCTGGACAGGAATCCTCCTCTGTAAAGAAAGTAGCTGTTACTAAATCGTGAACACGAGAAGATTAAATTTGTATGGTCTTATAACGTAGAATTTACGTAGGAGGTCATGTTAGAGGCAGAAACTCTCTTCACTTCTTTTTGAATGCTTCGTTCTTTCTTCAGTAAAATTCTAAGGGATAAGGGAGATAACCTTTGCGGGTGCTTGTGGTTGACGACTCCGCCTTCATGCGAAAAGTTATCACGGAAATGATCAACTCAGATCCACAATTGAGTGTTATTGGCACTGCAATTAACGGTTTAGACGCCCTAGAAAAGATCCCTAAACTCCGTCCAGACGTGGTCACATTAGATGTCATTATGCCCCGTATGGACGGACTTACAACGCTGAAACACATCATGAAGCAGCATCCTCTACCTGTCATAATGCTAAGTAGCGCAACACAGAAAGGGACACAAGAAACATTCGAAGCGCTCAAATATGGCGCTATTGACTATGTACCGAAACCCTCAGGACAAATATCCCTTGATATAAACAAAATAAAAGATGAGCTTATAGCAAAAATTAAGACGGCCATGCTCGCCAAAATTGGCAGACACAAGCAAATACCCCTTTCTCCAATCCAATACGCGCATAAACTTAAAGAGAAGATAATCACTATAGGCGCCTCAACAGGCGGTCCTCCCGCTCTAGAAAACATTCTATCAAACCTCCCAGAGAATATCCCTCCAATCTTGATTGTTCAACATATGCCCCCTGTTTTCACAAAGTTCTTCGCAGATAGGCTAGATCAACTATGTAAATTCGAAGTTAAGGAAGCGGAAGATGGAGATCTTATCGTTCCAGGAAGAGCTCTAATAGCTCCTGGCGGGTTCCACTTGACCGTAGAAAGCGATGGACGGGTATGCCTAAACAAGAAGCCTCCCATTCATGGGGTAAGACCAGCCGTCGATCCAATGATGGAAACAGCAGCTCGCGTCTTTCGTTCAGAGACAATAGGAGTAATACTAACAGGAATGGGAAGAGATGGAGCTTACGGCATGAAGGCGATCAAGAGGAACGGAGGGAGAACTATAGCTCAAGATGAAGCAACATGTGTCGTGTATGGTATGCCGAAAGCCGCTGTAGACGAGAAATGCGTTGACAAAATATTGCCTCTTCATAAGATTCCCGAGCAATTGTTGTGCTGGTGTCGAGCTTGGACATAAAGAAATATAAAGACGAGTTTATTGAGGAAGTAAAAGAACACATCCAAATCCTCAATCAATCATTACTGGATTTTGAACGGGATAGTCAAAACAGGGAGGTTTTGAATGAAATTTTTCGTTCAGCTCACACTCTTAAAGGCTCCTCTGCTATGATGGGCTATAATGACATGGCAGAACTAACTCATGCAATGGAAGATGTTCTTGATAATTTACGGAAAGGCGCCGAAGTACCACATGGTCTCTTGGACACATTATTTGAGTGTGTGGACACGCTAGAAAAAAGGATAAACAAACTTGAAAAGGGAATAGACGAAGAAATAGACTTCACTCAGCTTGTTAAGAAATTAGAGAACGCCGTAACTGTAAAGACTGGGCAAGAAACAGTGTCCAAAAGAGAGAAATCTGTTGTAAATGATAAAGAAATTGTTTTACTTTCCAATTTGGGTGCTCATGAAATAGAGGAGCTTCGGAACGAAATTAGTGAACTTAAAAATGGAGAAAAATGTTTCTTTATTCATGTTACTTTAAGCGATGAATGTACTTTTAGGTCGGTTCGTGCTTTCCTGTTTCTAAATAAACTGGAGGAAATTGGGAGGATAGTTAAGTCAATACCTGACGCTGAAGAGATTGAGAATGGAAGTTTTGACTCTACTGATTTTTACGTGATTGTTGTGACTAAACATGAGTTTAACGATATTGAAAGTTGTATAAAGGGGGTTTCCGAGGTCAGTTCTGTAGAGATAACAGAGCTTTCCGAAGGGCTTCTGAAACAAAAGAAAAACATCCTTACTGAGATTAAAGAGCCTTCTGAAAGCAAAAGAGAAACTCTCTACGCAGAATCGAGGTCAATTCGAACTATCAGAGTTCATACTGAACAACTGGATAAATTGATGAATTTAACCGGTGAACTAGTAATCAATAAGATTCAACTGTTAAAGATAGCTTCTGACTATAAACTTGATTCTCTGAGGCGCACACTCAATATTATCGATGGATTAATCTCAGAGTTGCAAGATGTAGTTATGCGTATCAGACTGGTTCCAGTTGAACATGTTTTCAATCGTTTCCCCAGACTTGTACGAGACCTTTCGAGAAGAGAAGGAAAAGAGGTTAACTTTATTGTAAGGGGGAAGGAAATAGAGGTCGACAGAACTGTTCTGGACGAAATCGGTGAACCTCTGATTCATCTTTTGCGGAATGCGTTGAACCACGGGATAGAACCTCCAGAAATTAGAGAGAAGAATGGAAAACCTAGAGAAGGAACGGTAAAGCTCGTAGCTGAACGTAAAGAAGACTATGTAATAATAACCGTGGAAGATGATGGAGCAGGAATAGACCCGGAAAGAATAAAGAAAGTGGCTTTAGAGAGGGGGATTATCTCGGAATCTGAAGCTAAAAGGATGAGTAGAAACCAAGTAATAAACCTGATTTTTCTTTCTGGTGTTTCAACTGCCGAGAAAGTTACAGAGACCTCTGGCAGAGGAGTGGGTATGGATGTAGTTAAGACAAAAATTGAGTCTTTAGGCGGAAGTGTGCACATAGAATCTGAAGTTGGATGCGGTACAAGAGTTACTCTTAGGCTCCCCTTAACGTTGGCGATAATTAAAGCGATGCTTGTTAAGGTTTCAGATCAGGTATATGCTGTCCCTATAGGCGTTGTTTCTGAGATAGTGGTTATAAAAAGAGATGAGCTTCAAAGACTTGGAAAGTTTGATGCGATAAAATTGCGGGAGAATGTGCTTCCTGTGATACAACTCCGCGAATTATTGTGTCTGCCGAATTTAATTAGTGATGTTTATACGGTTATGGTTATCTCTAGGAAACCGGTAAAGTTCGGGCTTATAATAGATTCAGTGATTGGAATGCAAGAGGTTGTTACAAAATCTTTGGATGAGTCTTTACGAAGAATTAAAGGGGTAAGTGGTGTAACGATTCTTGGAGATGGACGGGTGGTGTTGATATTAGACCCTATAAGTCTAATTTCTAGAAGAGGAGGGGTTGAAGGTTCTTTTGCGTTAAGATAAATCTCTCCTTATGGAAATTGTAACTAATTGAGGGAAGGTGTAGATGGGGCGGTTCTCCCTTTCACATCTTGATTCCAGTATTCTTGGTAATCTGGTCTTCTGGATCATTGAGTTGTTTAAGTTAGGAGGTTTTCTAAACTTTTTTCTATGTATTTACAATACGTCCTCCCGATACATAAACATTAAAAAAACGCGTTTTTTCATACTCTACTAAAAGGCCGGGTATTTCCTAGGAAATGGAGTTAAGTAAATTGGTTTCTCCGGATGGAACTGAGGTCTGCGGTGTTTCGAAGGGTAGGAGTTTTAATGTGCTTTTTTGTGAAGCTGTTGAGGAGGCTTTATCTGTTCTAGGTTCAGCTAAGGATGTCGTTTACTTTCACTTGGAGAATGCTTATAATTTAAAGGGTGAGGAGTTAGCGGAGAAGCCTGAGGCCTTATGTTTCACTTTGAAGAAGATTCTGGGTTCAGGGGCTCGTTTCATTGAACATCGTATTCTTTGCAACTTGTTCTTGAAGTTGGGATTAGAATACGAGGTGGGTGAGGTAGAGAAACTGCCTTCTTTCGTTAAGTTGATATGTAAAGCCAGGGATGAGTATTCGAGGAAGCTTTTACGTTGAGACAATTGTGGATTAGTGTACTTCTTTATTTTTAATGCTTAAATGGGTTTAGAGTTTTTTATGGTTAGTGCGTTTAAACTATATGTTTCCTCTTTCGATCGATCGT
>CAZOCN010000045.1:0-10331 GCA_964578315.1 uncultured Candidatus Bathyarchaeia archaeon | reverse complement strand
TATTCTCGGTGAGAGCGTCGCGAAAGCTCTCTTCTATCATCTAAATGTCAAATTAGAAGAGATTCCTGAGAATCCCTCCAGATTTGCAGTCGAACTTGAAAATATCTTTGGTGAAGGCGCCTCACTTATTGAGAGGAGCATTATTAAGAATTTATGTTTGAAGCTCGGATTGGAGTATCAGGCTATTAACGAATTCGACTTTGCAGACCACATAGAACATATAAAAAAGCAGATACTTAAACTAGAAAGATCGGGCTGAAGCGGTTAATCATCGATAAGATACGCTGTGGTTCATCATGTTCATCAGATTTGTGAAGTTATTCAGAAACTCTGCTCCTTTCTCAGTGGTTCTTATTTCGCCTCTTTTACTATGGTCCACTTCTACTAATCTAGCTCTCTCTAACTCTTTGATGTACTCGTTTAAGAGTTTAAAGTTGAGGTTGGCACGGTAGACAATCCTCGTTTTATTCGCCCCGCCTTTCGCTATCCTAAGTATATCCGCTATTATTCTGAGATTATTTCTTCTAGAACCCATCTCTCTACCGTCCAGTTAATAATGCTAATGCCATGAAACCCAAGAAAATCGATATGCTTACGGCGAACATTGTAAAGTTTGAGAGCAAACTTTCAAATAACATTTCCTCATTCACCTTTCAACCTTATTGAGCATGTAATCCTTGACTAGCCCTCTCAGTTCATCATACTCATCAAGCATTCGCTTTACTATCTCAAACTGAATCTTGGTTATCGATTCATCTTCATACATTTTCATTCTTCATCACGATCATGAGAGCCTGATTTTTTATATATAAGCATACTCTAACAGAAAAGGGAAACCTTGTCCATATTTAGAAAAAATGTTTAGAAAGTTTTCCACTTTTGGAAAAATAACAAATTCAAAGAGAATGCGAAGAGAACTCGCTTTCCATAAGTATTTTCAAGAAGAAAAAAGCGAGGTTACGAGGAAGTGCTTGACGAAATCTTTACTCTACAATAGATTGAAATACGCTCACATTTTAGTCACAGAAAAACCAATAGTTACTGTACTTTAAACTATCCTTTAAATATAAGTGTGATAATAGAAGAGGAGAGTTTGTGAGGAAAGTGTTCGGGTGATGTCTCCATGAAAAATTTCATATGCTACTTCACTAGCTCATGGGAGGACGACTAAATGGCGAAGGTCTTAATATCTCTCAAAATATTTCCTTCCGATGTGAATATAGACCTTGAAATTATTAAAAGTAAAATAAAAGAGGCTCTGACTAACTATGAAGTTTATAAGTTTGAAGAAGAGCCCATAGCTTTCGGCTTAGTCGCTGTGATTGCGCATATACTAGTTCCTGAAGAAGAGGAAGGTGCAACTGAGAAAGTAGAAGAAGCAATTAGGGGCATCAAAGAGATAAGCGAGATTCAGACTATCATGGTGAGACGTATATAAAGCTACACCATTATATATTTATATATTAGAGGCCCTCCTCTTCACGATTGTAGGAAGATAACTACTTAATGGAAGGTGTAGAGTTGAGCGAAGTCCAATTGAAAGTTGGCGATGCAAAGCAGAGGGACGTGGGTAGAGGTATCGCCAGAATAGATCAGAGGACTATGCAGAAACTAAATGTCTCGGCAGGCGACGTTATCGAGATAATCGGAAAAAGGTCTACCGCAGCCATAGCATGGCCAGCTTACTCTGAAGATCAAGACCGTAACATAATTCGTATCGACGGTCTCACACGTAAAAACGCCGGAGTTGCAATAAACGAGTATGTTATAGTGAGGCCGGCGAAGGTTAGAGATGCAACTCTCATAGTGCTTGCTCCCGTCGATATGCGCTTGAATGTAGATGAAGACTTCACTAATTTTGTTAAGAATAGGTTGATGGAAAGAACCTTCGTCGAAGGGGATTCAACCCTCGTTATGATGTTAGGCCACGCCATTCCCTTTACGGTCACGAAAGCAAGACCCAGAGGGATCGTGAGAATGGCCTATAATACAACCCTCCAGATCCTAAGTGAACCTGTTCCTGAAGCAAAAGGTGTGCCACGCACCACCTATGAGGATATAGGCGGACTACATGAGGAGATCCAACGTATTCGAGAGATGGTCGAACTTCCCTTAAGGCATCCAGAGCTCTTTCAGAGACTTGGAATAGACCCTCCGAAGGGGGTGTTGCTCCACGGTCCTCCGGGATGCGGTAAAACCTTACTAGCTAGAGCCGTGGCGAATGAGTCGGAAGCTAATTTCTTCTCCATTAACGGTCCTGAGATAATGTCCAAATTCTACGGTGAGTCTGAGGCTCGTCTCCGGGAGATGTTCCAGCAGGCTCAGAAGAGCTCTCCAAGCATCATTTTCATAGACGAACTCGACGCGATAGCGCCTAAGAGGGAGGAGGTGACAGGAGAGGTAGAACGGCGAGTTGTTGCTCAACTCCTTGCTTTAATGGATGGTCTGGCTGGACGCGGAAACGTGATAGTGATTGGGGCTACAAATAGACCAGATGCTCTAGACCCAGCTCTTCGAAGACCTGGTAGGTTCGATAGGGAAATTGAAATTGGGGTTCCGG
Source organism: uncultured Candidatus Bathyarchaeia archaeon (assembly GCA_964578315.1). Classification (GTDB taxonomy): domain Archaea; phylum Thermoproteota; class Bathyarchaeia; order Bathyarchaeales; family CAZOCN01; genus CAZOCN01. The sequence goes on along the minus strand of CAZOCN010000045.1, from coordinate 7,771 downwards.
ATAAGAAAGGCCGATTTGAGATCCTCCAGATTCACACTAGAGGGATGCCCCTAGCGGATGATGTGGACCTGAAAACCCTTGCGGAGGTCACTCACGGATACACAGGTGCAGATTTAGCCGCTTTATGCCGCGAGACCGCTATGAAGGCCCTTAGACGTTATCTTCCAGAGATAAATCTAGAAGAGGAGCGTATACCGCCAAGTGTTTTAGAGAAGATGGAAATTAAAATGGAGGATTTCATGAACGCTTTCAAGGAGGTTACTCCCACCGCCATGAGGGAGGTTTACATCGAGGTTCCAACAGTCCACTGGGATGATATAGGCGGATTGGAGGATGTAAAACAGGAGCTTCGTGAAGCCGTTGAATGGCCCCTTAAAAAGCCTGAAGTCTTCGAGAGGATGGGTATTCGTCCTCCGAAGGGAATCTTGCTCTTCGGTCCACCGGGATGCGGTAAAACTATGCTCGCCAGGGCTGTGGCTACGGAGAGTGAAGCTAACTTCATCAGCATAAAAGGACCCGAAGTATTCTCTAAGTGGGTAGGCGAATCCGAGAAGGCGATCCGTGAAGTCTTTAGGAAAGGTAGAATGGCGGCTCCCTCCGTAATCTTCTTCGACGAGTTTGATGCTCTAGTACCGAGAAGAGGCTTAGGTTACGGGGACAGCGGTGTCTCTGAACGTGTTATCAGTCAGCTCCTCACTGAGATAGACGGTATATCCTCCCTTAAGGACATCGTAGTAATTGCAGCCACGAACCGACCTGACATACTAGATAAGGCCGTATTAAGACCTGGTAGGTTCGATCGGTTAATTTACGTTCCGGGACCAGATGAAAAGGCAAGATTAGAGATCTTCAAGATTTACACTAAAAATATGCCCTTAGCTAAAGACGTCGACCTTGAAAAGTTGGCTAAAGCCACTAAAAATTACTCTGGAGCCGACATAGAGGCTGTCTGCCGTGAGGCTGCCATGATTGCTTTAAGACGTGATACCGAAGCAAAGGAGATAATGGCTGCCGACTTTGAGAAGGCGATGGAGGTTATAGGACCAACGATAACTCCCGACATGGACGCCTGGTATAAGAGCTTCATGAGACAGGTGAGGAAAGTCCAAAAACCCGCAACTCCAGTAGCTTAACCCTTGAAAGTGGAAACGATGGCAATAAGAACTTGGGAACCGCAGCTACTCTACACATCAATAATGGACATTCTGAAGAGAAAAGGCGCCATGGTAGATCTAGAACTCTTCGAAGCTCTAAAGGAGAAACATGAGGGAATGGGTTTCAAGGACTTTAATAAAGCTCTGATGAGATTAGAGATAAACGGGAAGCTCTTCGTCACAAACCTCACGAAGGGAAGACGGAGAGTCGAACTCGTAACTAAGTGAAACCTCACTTTACAAACAGATCCCTGTACACTATTCATTCTTCATTTTTTGGATTAAAAGTGGATCTATCCGAATTATTAATTGAAAAGTTGATAGAATAAGCATATAAAGGGATGGTCCTTGAAAGCATCTTAGGGGGCTCTCCATGGGAGTCAATTTAAGGGGCTTAGTTCCAGTCACCCAAATAGAACTCCGAGATCTCAATGGTAGGAGAATCTCTATAGACGCCTATAACGCGCTCTATCAGTTCTTGGCGATTATACGTCAACCTGACGGGACATTGTTGATGGATAGAAGCGGTAGAGTAACTAGTCATTTAAGCGGGCTCTTCTATCGTACATCGAACCTCCTCCAGATGGGTATAAAGGTGATCTACGTCTTTGACGGGGTACCCCCTTCTTTGAAGGAAAAGGAAATAGCACGGAGGTTAAAGGTCAAAGAAGAAGCAGCTGTCAAGTATGAGAGGGCTTTGAAGGAAGGAAAATTGGAAGAAGCGAAGATGTACGCGCAGGCTACCTCGCGGCTCCAAGATTATATGATGGAAGATTCTAAGCGGCTCCTAGAGTTGATGGGCGTTCCCTATGTGCAGGCGCCCTCTGAAGGTGAGGCTCAGGCTGCATATATGACACGCAAAGGAGACTCCGATTACTGTGCAAGTCAAGATTATGACAGTCTACTCTTCGGAGCGCCTAGACTACTCAGAAACGTTACTATAAGCGGGAGGAGGAAGCTGCCGCGTAGAAGAGCCTACGTGGAGGTAATCCCAGAAGTGGTGGAACTGGAGAAGATTTTGAAAGAGTTAGGGATCACCCGAGAACAGTTAGTGGATATAGGCATCCTCGTAGGGACCGATTTCAACCCTGAAGGAGTTAAGGGAATTGGACCGAAAACTGCGCTTAAACTCATAAAGCAATATGGAAGAATTGAGGATATACCATCGATAGATCTCTCGAAATTCCCTGCGGACCCCGACAGAATAAGAACCATATTCCTAAATCCAGAGGTCACGGATGACTACGATATAAGATGGGGAGAGCCAGACGTTGAAGGAATAGTTGCGTTTCTATGCGGAGAGAGGGACTTTTCTGAAGGGAGAGTGCTCAATTCGATAAAGAGAATGAAGGAAGGCTTGAAAAAGTCGAAGGGAAGAGTAACTCTAGAATCTTTCTTTTAGACTCCGTTTCATATTCTATGCCCATATTTGCCCCTTAATGGTACAAAGGCTACTCCACCGAGATTCTCCTCTAGTACTTCTTCATCACGCTTTCGTATACGCTTTAACGTTTGGTAGAAGGAGGTTGTACCTACAGGTATTACCATAACGCCTCCAGCCTTTAACTGTTCAATAAGAGGGGCTGGGACTGAAGGCGCAGCTGCCGTAACCAGTATACGGTCATAGGGGGACTCTTCAGGATAACCCAGCGATCCGTCTCTACATATAACGGTAATACGATCTCCATATCCCGCTCTCTCCACGTTTCTCCTGGCGAAGGCAGCCAATTCAGGGATGATCTCCAGAGTGTAGAGGTGCCCCCATTCTTCTTTGGGTCTATTAGAGGGGGCTATTATCTCCGCCACTGTTGAAGCATGCCACCCTGAACCCGCCCCAATCTCTAAAACCTTTAAGCCGACTTTAAGCTCTAGAGCTTCGTTCATGATTGATACCATGTCTCACCTAACTAGTCGATTAGACTAGTTATGTGGCGCAGATATCGTCTGATTCAAGCCTATCGGGAGAGGTGAGTCCTGAGAAGCGAATTCCTTCACGTTATCAGGAAGGAAACTCTCCCTCCGCACAATCTTAAGGGCTCTTATAACCTCCGGTGTCTTCAGAATGCTCTCTCTTTGAAGCCTCTCAATAAGCCGAAGCCATCCATTATCTGCCTTTTCTTCCCCATTCATGTCCTATCTCTCAAGGAGAGATTTCCGTTTCTTCGCTTTAAAAATGCTTTTGCTTACAAAGATCTACTTGAAAGTCAAGCTAAGACGGATACCATAGAGTTATTAATCCTTTCTTTATCTTTTTTTCACTTAAAGTTTATTACAGACCATACCAAATTTTTTTGGGACGTGAAATCGTATGTCTGAGTCGCTCTCACAGTTTCCTATCGGTGGAAACGACCTGTTTACTTGGATATTCCAAGTAGCATTCTATGTAATATTCATTATCTTTATGTTCTATGGTCAGAGGATCCAAATGTACATTATGATCCGGGAAGTAGAAGGCTCACTAAACAAGTTGAAACTAATGAGAGATGAGGGGAGAAGAGTCGCTATCTCAGCTATTAAAGAGTTAGGAAAATCCTCAACAGACCCAACAGAGAGAGTAGATAGATTCCTAGAGTATGTTTCATTACCCCCAGAGAGTATGGACCCTTCCGGTGTAGTTTGGAAACTTGAACATCTACTAGATGTTCGCGAGGTCAGATTCAAGGATGACGTTAGATTGATGGCTCCTGAAGCAGACGAGAATCAATTGAACAACCTTGAGAATATGCTTGAGGCTGCTATGGCCTTGAACTACATATACAAGATCGTGAGGCATTTCTACCTAACGGGAAAGAAGACTCTCAGCCTCTACGTAATAATGCAACTCCAGATGATCCTCCCACAGGTAATGAAGGAAGCGAGGGCTTTCGCAAGGGCCCTCAAAGCCTTCGACTTAGGTCAGCCTATAGGCGATGGAGCGGGGGCCCTCGTAGCCGCGTCTCTCATGAGAAAATACGAAAAGAAAGAGATAGCTAAGGATGTAGTGGTAGCTGAGGTTCCGATAGAGGGAAGGAAGGCCTATGTGCTCAAAGCGAAGGGGCCCGGGAGTAACGTAGGTAAACCAGGAGATGCAATCAGAAAAATTATCGAAAAAACGAAGGGGAAGATAGCTACGGTGATAATGATCGACGCAGCTGGTAAGTTTGAGGGAGAAGAAGTGGGAGCGATATCGGAAGGTGTTGGAGCTGCTATCGGTGGACCTGGAGTAGAGAAATTCAAGATTGAGGAGACTATTGTTAAATATAAAACTCCTGTCAATGCGATTCTAATAAAGGAGGACATCGGCGATGCCGTTTCAACCATGAGGAAAGAGATATTCGATGCGGTGGATAAGGTCATTGAAAGAATTAAGAGGGTCGTCCTTGAGAGGACTAAGGAGGGAGATATGCTAATTATCGCGGGTATAGGCAACACTACAGGTATAGCGCAGTAGGTGAAAAAAATGGCGAATGAGGGTGTCAGCAGAAAGTATTCGTCTATCTTTCTGGTTATAGTAATGATAATTCTCGCCCTTTCCATGTTTGCTCTCTATAAAGCCTTCGACCTTTACCTTCAAGGCATGGTCGACGAAGGCAATTACTTCCTCCTAATATGTATTATCGGCTTCGGTATATCCTCCTATGTTATGATGCAGTCTAGGAGGAGGACCCCTCGGTTCACCATAAAAATTCCCAAAGTATCAACTGTAATCACCTGTGAAAACTGTGGCTTCAAGAATATACGAGTCTTCAAACGAGGGGATTACATCTTCAAAGAGAACGGGGACTGTCCGAAATGCAACCAAAAGATGGTTATAACAGCCATATACCGGGAAGCAGACGAGACGGAAAAATAGCCTAGATCTTAGTCGTCACGAGACCCCCATCCTTAGTTATTATGATAGTGTGTTCAGCTTGAGCGACGGGCTTGCCCTTAACCTCTAGAAAGACCGGATAAGCCATAATAGCCTTTGATGAGAGAAGTTCATGAAGGGCTTGTTTGCGCTCGTCATGCGGCATTAGACTCTGAAGCCATCGTTCTGTAAAGGGGAGAGATTTGAAATGAAGTTGTATGTACCTTAAAAGTTTCTTAGCTTTCGAGCTCTTCAAATGCTTGGGTCTGTTGTATCTGAATATATTCCCTAGTGGGCCGTCCTTAACTTTTCCTCCTCCATCAGAGGTTGTAACGAAGGGTTCGGTAGCATAAACTTCCCCTTCCTTTATCTTCGCTAATGAGAGAGTAGGGACGTTCGGGAGGGATTTACCTGCATGTATTAAGTAGCGGCCTACTAAATGCCCTGTTAAGTTTGAAATCGGCTTTAACCCCCTCATCCTAATAGCCTTCTCAACCCTTGCCCCGAAACTCGATAAGGAAAGGCCGGGTCGTAGAATGCTCACTGCAACCTCCAAGGCTTCTTCAGCGGTTTCAACGAGAAGTTCCCACTCTGGATTAAAGCATACCGTCACGGCGGTGTCAGCTATAAAACCATCGACGTGTACGCCTATATCTATCTTCACTATCGAAGCCTCTGGTATGGTGAGGTCGTCGTGAGGTTTAGCGGTGTAGTGGGCGGCGACATCATTTATGGAAACGTTACAGGGAAAAGCAGGTTCGCCCCCTTTACTGCGGATTTTATTCTCTACGTAATCGCAGATATCCAGCACGCGCATGCCCTCTCTGGCGCGTCCTTTGATCTCCTCTCGTACCTCTGCCGCTATTCTTCCAGCCTTCAGATATTTCTCAAGAGCCTCCGAGTCCAGCATGATACTCACAGAGATAGGCTTTGCGAGAACTTATTAATATCTCTTGAGAATAATTACAGAAGAAAGACGCTCAGGGCATCTCTGGGCTCTCGGATTCCGTTTCAGAGAGAACCTCAAAATATCGTAGTTCATCCATTCGTATGAAAACAGCGCCTACATGCTCCCTTCTGGATATGTGGTAGTGATTCTGCATTGGGACCCTATCTAAAATAAGAATGCTAGCATCCTCGAGGATTATGGCTGTAGGATTCTCGAAGAAACCCGAGAAGACTCCCTCATAAATTGCTGGATGATTCAGCAGGGGGTTCTCTTTGATGAAGACTCTGATTTTACGTCCCAAATAGTAAGTTAACGATCTATAAGGAATCTTGGCTTGCTGAGTTGTAGAGAAGGAGTTATCCCCCCTTCTATTCCGCGGAGGACTCTCTCCGAAGTAGTCACTCAACCTTACTCAACGAATACTACTCTTTCATCTAGATTTAACTTTTTTGGAAAACTTTTCCTCTCTGCTCTGGAACAGGGTTTGGAGGAACTTCTCCTTTTAGAACCGCCATAATATTTTTTATAGCTGTCCGCGCCATAGCGCGTCTGGTCTCCACAGTTGCGGAGCCCATATGAGGCGCTAGGACTACGTTATCTAACTTCAATAGGGGGTCGTCGAGGGATATAGGTTCTTTCTCGAAGACATCTAAACCGGCACCAGCTATCTTCTTCTCCTTAAGGAACTCTACAAGGGCCGTCTGGTCTATAACAGCTCCTCTAGCAGTATTTATTATGTAGGCAGATTTCTTCATTAAACTGAGTTCCCGCCTACCGATCATCCCGCGGGTCTTCTCGTTCAAGAATACATGGATAGTTACATAATCCGACTCTCTAAGCAATTCGTCTAAACTTACAAGTTTTGCGCCGAAGAGTCTCTCTGCCTCCTCATTTCGAACAATATCATAATACAATATCCGCATTCCAAACCCGTGCACCCTTTTGGCGACCTGGAAGCCTATTCGTCCAAGTCCTACAATACCACAGACTTTCCCCTTCAGGTCAAATCCTAACCTTAATTTATCCTCATTCCTCGCCCACTTCTCTCGTGTATACTTATCTGCTTCTATGATGTTCCTTGAGAGACAGAGCATAAACGCCAACGCCAGATCGGCGACGGCATCAGATAATACTCCAGGCGTTATAGTAACGTAAACTCCTCTCTTCGTACAAGCTTCCACATCAACATTATCGTAGCCAACTCCGTAACGAGCAATTATTTTTAACTTAGGCGCAGCGTCTAGAATTTCCTCATCTATCTTCTTCGATGCTAGAAAAATCGCATCAGCGTCCTTTACTTCCTTCAGGAAATCTTCATGAGTGAAGGGTCCGAAATGTACCTCCGCAACCTCTCTGAGCATATCTGTCTCTTCAGGAAACAACCCTTTCTCCGAAAAATCTGTAATAACTTTCGCTTTCAAAGTATTCCACCACTCCAATACAAGAGATCCATTTCTAAACTTCTATGGATGACTATACCTAAAAAGTTTACATAATTCCTCACTCTAGGTAAGCCTTCGAGTTTACACTTTTAGCATGAACTTTTCGAGTTTGTCCTTAGCCTTCTCGCGTCTCTTCTGATGTTCAGTAAGAAATGTCTTCACTCTTTCTGAAAGCAAAGCCTTACAGTCTCCGCATATCTGGTCACCGGATCTACATCTCACGGCTAATTCCATAACTTTATCATCGTCTTCTTCGAAAAGGTAATAGAAGTACTGGTATACGGTGCATATTGAGGGGTCACCGCCATATTTCCTCTGTTCCTTAACGGTTCCTCTTCCACCAGTAAAGGCGTTCCATATTTTCCTTTCCATAACTTCGGGTGGATCTGTTGAAAAT
>CAZOCN010000044.1:0-10811 GCA_964578315.1 uncultured Candidatus Bathyarchaeia archaeon | reverse complement strand
AACCTCTAAAAATGAGGGAAGAGTCTTGACTCTATCAGAGAGTATACGGGATTTCGTGTATGAGCGGTATATAAAGCCGGCTTATGAGAAAGGTTTAAAGAGAATAACGCTTAGGGCAGGCGACGTCCATGATGAGATGGGTTTGAAGGGAAAAATTCCCTCTGTTTGCGGTGCCCTCGGGACGAAAAAATTCCTTAAGCAATATAACCTTCGCCTCCTAAAGAGGGAAGGGTCCTCCTGTTCAGCCGATGTTTACTTTACTTATGAAATTCTGTAGGTGATAACGTTGAAGAAGATGAATAAGTGCGCCTTACTCCTCCTAGCGCTCCTTCTCACACTTACTCAGTTATTCATGGTTCATGCTCAATCAGATATAGACCATGATGGCATATCCGATGTGAAAGAGGTTGAGCTAGCTCAATTGTACGCTCCATGCCTCCAATTTAAGGCTGGGGAACGCTTCTTCCCAGTGGACATAGATTATCACATAACGAATTCCGTCCTAAAATTCCGATCCGGGGAGGAAGTATCAGTTGTTGATCCGTCTCCAACTGTAGCTACACTATCTACTTACACTGAAGAGTACTACTTTTTGGATAATAAATTAGGCGGAATGGTGGAGATAGCTGAGGATTACAGTCAAAAGAGGTCCTCTCTAGGCTACACAGTCTACGCTCACGTAACCAGAGACGCCAATTACATAGTTATCCAATACTGGTTCTTCTACGCTTACAATGATGCAACCCTGAACCAGCATGAAGGAGACTGGGAGATGATAGAGGTTCTACTTGATAACTTCGAGAATCCAGTCTCAGCTGTTTACTCTCAGCATATGAGAGGGCAGAGGTCTTCATGGGTTGATGTGGATAAAACTGATGGGACTCATCCCATAGTTTACGTGGCAAAGGGCTCCCATGCGAATTACTTCCGTCCCTACCAAGGCTCTCTTGGTCTAGAAAACGACGAGGTGGGAGCCGATGGATTGTACCTTACATCTTCGGCTTTTCATCTTATAATCCTCGGAGAACATGGCTCGGGGAATCATCCTCCATCACAGGACTGGCTTGATTTCGGTGGAAGATGGGGGGACTGGGCCAAATTGGCTGATGCAGCAGTAGGCTTCGCTGGTCCACACGGCCCTGGACATGGTGAGAATAGAGATAAATGGTGTAATCCAGTCCTTTGGGGACAGAGCCTTCAATCTGTAGATACAGTCTGGTTCGGTATGAGTTGGCTAGCCGTTAACTTCCTCTACATCTACCTCGGAATTGCGGCTGTTCTCGGCTTATGGAAAGTTTGGAAAATAGTGAAGTTGAAGAGGATGAAGAGACTCAGACTATTAACTATACTAAGAAGAAAGGCTGCTCTTGGGATCTTATTGGGTCTAGTAAGCGTCTTTCTTACAATAGCGGGTATGTTACTGCCTTGGTACACGTTAAAGGCTAATATTCAGACTACAGCCCTCAGCACCAGCGGAGAAGTAGACCTCCTTTTGATAGATGGACTAAGAGGCGTCCAAGCTAACTTCTTAGTGAAGGAAGGTTTATCTACTCTCTTTAATCTCAGAATCCCCTTAGGCATACTGGTTCTGGTGAGCGTAATCTTCGGTATACTCGACATAATCGGAGTGGAGAAGGCGAAGAGTCTAGGTAACAAGTACATCAGAAGTGGAATAATCTTCCTCGTGTTAATTGGAATCTTAGTAATCGTGATATTCCAGTTAACCTCGGTTCTCTCCAACTTAGCCTCCTCTGTGGGGATTCCACTCCCCCAAGAAGCCATTGAGATCGCGCGGTCAGTGGCGCAACAGCCCCTTCAAGGAGAACGGTCTTTTTCTCTGGGAGAGTACGGATGGGTATATCTTGCTTGGGGTCTAGAGCTAGGGACCTATATGTTCATAGCAGCAGCTATAGTTAAACTGATCGGGGGCATCATCTTAAGAAAGACAGTGGAATCAACACCTTCAACTTGACTCAGCCAAAACGTTCATTCACACATCACGACGAATGAATAATAGCTGTTTTCTCAGTTTTTCTGCGTATTTCCTCTTTTTAACTTGCTAGGAGGATTATCGCAACTATAGCCATTCCTACACCTACATACTGCTTGATGGTGAGTGTTTCGCCTAGCAAGAAAAATCCTAGAAGAGCGGTGACGAAAACACAGAGGTCTGCTATAGGCCTCGCTATGCTAACAGGTGTCTTCTCTAAAGCTGTAAAGAAGGCGATTGTGCCAGTCGCCGCTGAAAGGCCTCCTATAATAGGATATATTACAAATTCACTTCTTGGGATCTGAAGTTTCTGGATTAAGGCAAGATAGCTTATAACAATGAGTAATACGGTTGAGAAGTTGAGGAGTAAGCAACTCTCAGCCCCTATCTTCGAGACTCCGATCTTCTGAAAGAACCCCCTATAATCCCCATCCGATTATAGTGACAAGTAGTAACCCTAAAGTTGAGGCATCCATTAAGATCACCACCTATGAGTCTTTACTCTTACTGAATCTCCAAAAATAAAACACTTCCCATAATCAACGATAGAAATCTTATGGTCGGGTGGGCAGGATTTGAACCTGCGACACTCCGGTATCTGTACGCTTGGCAGGCTTGATTAACGTTCACCGCGTGGTGAGCGTCTACAGCGTCTCCACCAGCCCCTTATCGGCCGGTTCGGAAGCTCTACCAAGCTGAGCTACCACCCGCAGAATCTTCAAAATATAAATTACAAATTTATGCCTTTCGATTTCCTAAGGGAACCAAGGCTTAAGATAAAAAGGTAGAACCCACATTTAATTAATGGGAAGAAGATGTTAGGGCCCGTAGCCTAGTCAGGATCAGGGCGTCGAGCCGAAAAAAGGCACGTAAGCCTTCGGAGCCGGAGGTCCTGGGTTCGAATCCCAGCGGGCCCGCCACTTGGAAGTAGAGATGAGTACCAACTCAGAATTTATGGCTTAAGCCAACGATTTCGTTGATGCTTTTGAAGCCCTTTTTGGTGAGATAGTCTTCAATACCCTTGGTGACGGACTTGAAGACAGTTAGATCCTGTCCTACCAGAGCGGAGCCTATCTGGACAGCTGAAGCGCCGGCTAACAGGAACTCAACGGCGTCCTTCCAATCCTCGATTCCTCCGCAACCAATAACTGGGACGCTTAACTTCTTCGAGATCTCGTAAACGCATCTAACGGCTATAGGTTTAATTGCTGGACCTGAAAGGCCGCCTATCTTATTCGCCAAGATAGGCCTCATTGTTTCAACATCTATAGCCATTGCGCGGAGGGTGTTTATGGCCGTCACCGCGTCGGCGCCAGCGTTTACAGCCGCCTCCGCAACCTTAACTATATCATTAACGTTCGGAGAGAGCTTCACAAAGACTGGAATTCTCAGAGAGCCTTTACAGCATTCAACGATCTTCGCGACCAATTCTGGATCCTGTCCTATTTCCGATCCGGTCTTCTCTACGTGAGGACAGGAGACATTGAGTTCCACAGCCTCCGCCCCGGCGTCTTCCGCTCCTTCACAGACAGTCATGTATTCTTCGACGGAGAATCCGAAGACACTAACTATCACAGGTACTTTTCCCTCCGCAGCGATCCTTATCTCCTCTATAAAATTGCTTATCCCTGGATTGGAGAGGCCGACGGCATTCAACAATCCACAATCTAACTGGATGACTGTAGGGTTCGCGTATCCATACCTAGGTGTGAGGCCGATGGACTTCGTGACTACCGCCCCGGCTCCAGTTTCTCCAACCCTCTTAAGAATAGGCCCAGAAAAACCGAGTATGCCCGCTGCCAACATAGTAGGGTTCTGTAACTTTACCCCCGCAACTTCAATTGATAATCGGCTTACCATTTTGGCAATCTCCCGGAAAAGGTTATCTCAGAGGGTTAACTTAAGTTTATGTCTGTCGATATGTTAACTTGCCTTATCTGCCGGACGTGTATTTAATGAAAGCCAAGATAGTTGAGAGCGTGATTGGAGTTTTATCTTTCAACGAAGAGAATCGTCTCCTATTCAGCGAGCTCTTCCCCAAGAAAGCGGAGACTATAGCTGAAAGGTTAAATGACCTCTCTAAAGGCGTCGTAACGGAAGAGCTTAGGAAGCTCCTCTCCAGGCTTAGGGAAGAAGATTACGAGAGTGTGGCCTTAACGAACCGGAAACTTGCGGAGACTCTGAGACTAGAAGGTTTTAACGTCTCAGTTGAGAGCATCTTAGAGATAGAAGACTTAGATAGGAGGATAGAAGAAGTTGCTGTAAATTCTGGTTTCTGTGATACCCCGGAGGAGCTCCAAAAATGGAAACGACTGGTCTCTATGGAGCTCGCTAAAATACGTGTGCATGAGGCTGTTGAGGAGAGAGATCAACTGATACTACAGGTGATTCAGACCATAGATGACGTCGATAAAACTGTGAATCTGTTCATAGGCAGACTGCGCGAATGGTACGGGCTCCACTTCCCCGAGTTAAGCGGGTTGGTGGAGAAACATGAAACCTATGCCCGTCTTGTATCAGATCTCGGCGATAGGGAGAACTATACGGAGGAAACACTTACAAAAATGGGTATCCCAGAGAAACGTGTGAAGTTGATAGTGGAAGCCGCGCAGAGATCTATTGGAGCGGAATTAAACGAGGAGGACCTTGCTCAGATCCGAGGGTTTAGCCACAGAATACTGGATCTCTATAAAACCCGAAGAACTCTCGAAGGATACGTGGATCTAATGATGGACCGTGTCGCGCCTAACGTTAGGGGTTTGGTAGGCTCCCTGTTAGGTGCGCGGCTCATAGCTTTAGCCGGGGGACTAGAGCGTCTAGCTAAACTACCGGCAAGCACTATTCAAGTTCTAGGCGCTGAGAAGGCTCTATTTCGATCATTAAAAACTGGTACGCGGCCACCTAAACATGGAGTAATCTTCCAGCACAACCTAATCCACGACGCCAAGCGCTGGTTGAGAGGGAAGATAGCAAGGGCCATAGCGGGGAAAGTTGCAATAGCAGCGAGGGTTGATGCCTTCGGAGGGAAGAGGATGGAGAAGAGTCTCCTAGAAGATCTAGAGAGGAAAGTTAAGGAGATAAAAGAAAAGTACACTCACCCTCCCCCCGTAAAGGTGAAGCGTAAGCCTTCTCGTCGTAAGGGCCTCCGTAGAAGACGGAGGTAAAGGAGGAACTCAAGGAAGCTTCCGCAAAGGTCTATAGGCCAATTAAGGAATAGTATGTCAAGAGGGTGGATTAGTGAAGCGGCGGGTTCGACCATTAAAGGGTTTCCCAGGAGTTTATGAGGTAGCTGCCGAGAATGATCGTTGGGTGTTGGCTACGAAGAATTTAACTCCTGGAAGGAAGGTTTACGGCGAGAGCATTATCTCCTGGCAGGGGGAAGAGTATAGAGTCTGGAATCCCTATAGGAGTAAACTTGCCGCTGCTATTAATAAAGGCCTAAAAGAGCTTCCTATTAAACCGGGTAAGAGAGTTCTGTATCTTGGAGCCGCTTCTGGAACCACAGTAAGTCATGTATCGGATATTGTCGATCTCAAAGGATGCGTTTACTGTGTAGAGTTCGCTCCTCGCCCCATGAGAGAGTTGATAGAGAACGTTGCAGTCTTCAGAGAAAACGTTTTTCCAATATTAGAGGATGCCCGTTTCCCTAAACGCTACAAGAACCTTGTAGGGGCAGTAGATGTAATCTACTGTGATATAGCCCAACCGGAACAGGCTAAAGTCCTCGTAGATAACGCCTCCTTATATTTGAAGGAAGATGGCGGGTTTATGATAGCCGTTAAGGCGATGAGTATAGACGTTACGAAAGACCCGGAAGAAACCTTCAAGAATGAAGCTCTTGTCCTAAGGAAAGGAGGTTTTGAGATACGAGAAACCGTCCCTCTGGAGCCCTATGACAAAGCTCATGTCATGATCACTGGAAACCAGAGACTTCCCCCTTAACTCTATTCTCTTAGGTGTTTAGGTTTATATCTCGTCCTCTCCTTCTACTATCAATTAGGGCACTGTTATGAAAGAAGGGGTTCTCCCTGACGAAGTAGACTGTGTTCTCAAAAAGGCAGGATATGAGGTCTCCAAGTTTACCCCAAGACGGAGTTGCTTCGATATCGTAGCTGTAAAGAAAAAGAAGCTTCTCTTAATCAAAGTTATAAAAGACCTCAAGAAAATCCAACGAGTCCACTCCTCAGATTTACTGGTAGTCTCTGAAGCCTTCTCAGCGACTCCGCTCTTCATAGGAGTCAAATCTGGAGAGACCACTCTAAATGACGACACGTTATATGAACGGTACAATATTCGTGCCTTTTCCTTCAGAACCTTAGAGGATGTAATCTCTAAGAATACAAATCCCCTTGTAGTGGCTGGGCCTGGAGGATATTACGTAAATGTTGATGGGGAGAGACTAAAGAAGCGAAGGCAGGAACTTGGTTTGTCTATAGGGAAACTTGCTGAAATGGTCAGCGTCTCTAGAGGAACTATATATAGTTATGAGAAGGGTGCTACGAAGGCTACAGTCTCTATAGCTTATAGGCTTGAAAAAGCGTTGGGAGCCCCCGTTATAAGACCAGTTGACCCTCTCCATCGGCCTTCAAGAACCTCTGCTAGAAACCGTTTTCCACTCGATATAACAAAAATGAACCCCTATTTGAGGCGTATTTATAAAAAACTGACTAGATTGAACTGTACAATTGCACCAATAAGAAGAGCTCCCTTCGACTTCATAATTAGGCGATCAACAAAGGAGATTTGCATTATTGGATATTTCTCTAAGATCAAGAATAAAGAGAATCGCAGGGTTAGCGAGTTTCTCAGTTTTAGTAAAACAGTTAACACCCGTAGCTTAATAGTTACAAAAGCGAGATGTAGATTGGAGTTGGCTGCTCCTAAGATAAGCATTAGGGACCTAGAACGGGTCAATGATCTCGAAGAGTTGTTATCTGAGCACTAAAGGAGTTTCCTCTGCTTATCACTGTACTTCTCCGCCAGTTTCTTCACAGGCTTCCAAGATTTCCTCACAAAATCTGGGTAGGAACCGAAGCGTTCTATCCATTTCTTCAGGAAAGCCACTGTCTTTGGATCAGTGATGTACCCTGAACCGAAGTCTCCATACTTCTCACAGAGCCTCTCTACAGCCGTATCCCGCTCCACCTTCGCCAATATCGAAGCTGCTGAGACTATAGGATACTTCTGATCCGCCTTATGCTCTGAAATTATGCAAACTGGAACTGTGAGCTTCTCCTCAATGTATTCCTTAAACCTCTCTTCAAGAATATCGGAGGCGTCTACATAGGCGACATCAGGCCTCAAAATAGTTATCACTCGTGCCATAACGTGAGCTTCGAGGCGATTTAACTTATGAAACTTCCGGGCTTGAAAGACCACTTTATCAATCTCCGAAGGAGAAACCGACTCGATATGATACCGAGTGACAGTCTTCTTTATAACTTCCGCTAAACTTCGCCTCCTTGAAGGCGTCAAAGCTTTAGAGTCCTTCACCCCTATAGACTTTAGCTTTTCCAGCTCCTCTTCCGGCATCGCCACTCCAGCAATAACCAACGGTCCAATCGCGGGCCCCCGTCCTGCATCGTCTACGCCAGCCACTAACAAAGAGAATCTCCCTTCTTCACTTCGCTCTCTCTTAGGAAGAGGAACGCTTTATCCAAGATCACTCTGTGGAGGTAACCTCTATTTTTCAAGTTAATTTTAAAGATTAACGTGTCTTCTCTACTACTGATTTCCTTAATTAGAGAGCTTGAAATTCTGTAATGAATCGTGCCTATTACTAGTTTTGAACTGTCCAGCGCCTTTTTAACGGCTGACTTAAACTCTTCGGAGTTCAGTTCCATCGGCCCCACCTCATCGATGACTATTACATCAGCTTTCTCAAGCGCCCTCCTAATAGACCCTGCTCCAATAAGGGAGAGCGCGACAAGGTTCACGCGATACTTTCCTACTCTTGGACCAGAGGGTTGGTTGATATGGGCGAGAAAGTCACGCTTATTCGAGAGTAAATCAATTATCTCGAAGCCTGTCCGTCTCCCTTCCTCCCGAACCTCCCTAGTTATCATACCACCAACAGCGTAACCCTCCTCCCTTAACTCGTCGGCGATCTTAAGGATAAGAGTGGTCTTCCCAACCCCGGGACGACCAGTTACAAATAGCAGTCTCTCCAACGCCCTCACCAACCACTCAGTAAGATATTAATCGAGAATGATGTTTTAAGAGTCTCCCTTCCCTTTAATGTGGACTCCAAATGATTTATTAGGAATTTAGAGATGATGAATGATGTCTGATGGACTATTACGCACACTGCAGCTTTACACCGATCAGCACTGTAATCTGTTAGATAATCGCTGGAGTTTACTACTGGCTTGGACGCAGAGCTGAAAGTAAAGCGTCCTAAAACCCCTTTTTTAAGTTTGATCATTTATGAGTTAAGGAATAATCTGTAACTCCCGATCGATCGGTTAAGTTTAAAAAACTGCCTCTCCACTATCATATATGTGTTGCATGTGCAGCAAGTCTTTCAGGGATTCATTTCTCATATGGTTGACGAGTAAGTTCTTAATTTTCTCTCTGGGCTTCATAGTGACTTACTTGAACGAGGGCCCGTCCAATCCCATTTCAATAGTTATGCGCCAATTTTGTCGGTGGGATGGTCCCCATTACATCGACATCGCGAAGAACTGGTATGTTAACGTCGGTGAGCAGAGGCTCTTCATCGTCTTCTTCCCCCTTTACCCAGTCCTGATCCGACTGGCTACATTTGATTATAAGTACGTAAACTTGTCAGCTCTTCTAGTCTCAAATATAAGCTCTTTAGTCGCAATCGTTTATCTATTCAAACTTGCTAAACTGGACTTCGGAGAAGACGTAGCTAAGAGGTCAGTCCTCTACCTCAGCATCTACCCAACGGCTTACTTCCTCTGTGCAATTTACACGGAAGGGTTATTCTTAGCCTTGGTTGTAGCTTCTTTTTACTACGCTAGGAATGGAAGGTGGTTATTGGCGGGTTCTCTGGGAATGTTTGCCTCCCTAACAAGAATCAACGGCATTATACTTCTACCTGCATTAATCCTCGAATATTTTTCTCAGAGAGGATGGGAATGGAGGAATGTAGATGTTAATGTTTTCTGGACTGGACTGGCTTTAGCGGGGTTCTTGATCTACCTAATCGTAAACTATACGGTTACCGGAGACTTCTTCGCTTTCATGGAACTTCAGAGAATGTATTGGCAAGGGAGAATCGATCCTTTAATGGGTTTAGATACAGCTTTGTCGTGGGCTACCACTGCTTCATTTCCAACCAACATCACGGTTGGTAGTGCCCAGATAATCTTCGCTCTCTTAGGATTGTTAGGCGTGGTTGGGAGTTTTCTAAGACTCCGCCTCTCCTATAGCGCGTACATGATTTTCAACTGGATGATGTGTGTATCTACGTGCTTCTGGAGGAGTATACCCCGCTACACTCTAGCCATGTTCCCCTTATTCTTCTTGTTGGGTTTGTGTGGAAGCAGAAAGAAATTTAACTATATAATCGCCCCCATCTTTTTAACATCATTATGCTTTTTCACGACTCTTTTCTCTCTAGGCCAATGGGCTTTTTGATTTCGATCAACAGATCTATTTGTTACTATCGATAAAACGAAATATTTTATTGTCGTATCGTTGAATGGATGATATGCGAGGCTCAAAGGAAGTTGAAGTTGTTTTGCTAGTCTGTCTGCTTTTGCTTCCTTTAGCTCATGTTGTTAGCGTTAAATCCTCCATTTTCAATCCTGTCTTCCAGAAGGGGATGTCATATAGGCATTATCCCCATCCTTACGACAGCTCTTTTTCTAACGAGTCCTTAGAACGTATGGCTGAAACAAACGCTGAGTATGTGGCCATTACCGTCTGGTGGCTTCAGGAGAATATAACGTCCACGCGAATTTACTCTAAGCCGGGTTGGACAGCTACAGATGAGGCACTTGCCATGGCCATTCAAAAGGCTCATATGCTGGGCATGAAGGTTATGTTAAAACCCATGGTCGACCCAGAAGATGTATATACCCAATGGAGGGGTGAAATTCCCCCCAGCCCGGAATGGTTCGAAAGCTACAGGGTTTTCATCAGCGGCTACGCTAAATTCGCCGAAGAAAACGGCGTTGACCTTCTCTCCATCGGCTGCGAGTTTAAGGCCACCGAAGCGGATGAGTCAAGCTGGAGGAGGGTCATAGAGGAAGTTAGGAGGCACTACTCAGGCCCCATCACTTACGCAGCTACATTCGATAGTTACCAAGCCATTCGATGGTGGGACGCCCTTGATTACGTCGGCATAGACGCCTATTTTCCATTAACGAATAAGAGAGACCCCACTCTTGAAGAGTTAAAGCAAGCTTGGAGAGACATAGCTGACGAGATCGAAACGTGGCATAACTCGAAGATGAAGAAGCCCATCATCTTCACTGAAATAGGTTATAGGAGCGGTGACGGGAACAACATGCAGCCGTGGAACTGGACGGCACAGCTTGAAGTGGACCTGCAAGAGCAGTTCAACTCATACCTAGCGGCATTTCAGGTTTTATGGGGGAGGCCTTGGTTCTACGGCTTCTACTGGTGGATATGGGAAAGCGATCCAAACGCGGGTGGTGATGAAGACTCGGACTTCACCCCACAGAATAAACCGGTTGAAAACCTCATCAGAAGCTATTACTCCTCAGAGAGACACATCGACCCTTCCTACCACTTTAAAAATAGAATCAAAGTCCTAGAGGGTGTAATCTCCGCATTCACCCTAACATTAATTATCCTCGTAGCCCTAACTATATATTACGCCAAAAAG
>CAZOCN010000043.1:0-10932 GCA_964578315.1 uncultured Candidatus Bathyarchaeia archaeon | reverse complement strand
ATACATGCCTCCAAAGACAGATTCGAAATCAGCATTCTTTCTTTACGAGCTGGTTATTTTGGTCAGTTTTAGGCATTTTCCTTTGTTTTTTATCCTTATTCTTCCCATGGGCGACGTTTACAAGATTCGATCTATATTTACCTTGGTCTTTTCTTCTTAATTTTGGAAGGCTCCCTCGGCATCTTCCTATTAAACCCGCGTATCTGATTATAGGAGTCACGATTAGAGTTGCAACAGGATTAGGTTGGGTAGGTTTTCTGTTGCGTATTTACAAATTTAGGTTTAAGAGGCTTTCTCCCTTCCTATTTTTATCCTCTGGTGTTGTTTCATTAGCGTCTGTTACATACTTTTTCATCTTGAACAATTCGGTTTCATGGGGTTTCTATTTGGCTCTTATTGGCGGTATATTAACATTTCTTAGCCCCCTCTTTGAGTTATTTGGAATCGAAATAGTCGTTGAATCTGAAGAAGAGCAGTCAAAGAATTAGGGGGCGCATGGCATTTCTTTGGCTTCGATCTCTAGATTGCCCATAAGGCTTAGAGGCCTACTTCTTGAACTCTTCCTAATTACCTCGGGTTTATTTACGGTGTTTGGAGTATTTGAGCTAGTGAATGCCCTCGCGTTAAGGTATAATGCTCCACTATATGACTTTCGGAGTAAAATAGTACATATAACTTTACTCTCACCTCAATTAGACACCGCAATCTTCTGCATTCTATCCATCATCATGATGATATGTCTTATGTTTGCAAAGCGTCCCTGGAGTAGCCATACTCGCTTATCTGTTTCAGTTCTGGCCTTACTGGCTTTAATTCCACTCCTATTTTTAATAGGGGCGTCATCATTAATCACGCCTCTCCTTTTCGTAGTAGCTTCTATCAGTATGATATTAACCCTCATGGAGATTAAAGGCTCCTATGCTTTTTGGGTTTCCCTGAAAAAGATCTTCCTCTACGTCATCGTTATATTAACTATTATAGAACTAGAAGCTGTAGCCTTATGGTTGTCTGCTCCTCTGTCTCCTACTAAAATATTTCTTCCTGATGTGGAAATCATAAAATTAGAAACAGAGCTTTTTTATATATCTCAAGGTTTTGTTTTACCGATTCTTGTGTTGACCTTCTTCTTCTGGGCTTTTTTCGTCATAAAAGCTCTGTTTCAAGTGAAGGGTTTAAAGTTTAAAACTATCACATTAAACTTCAATTTTAAATTGAAGCTCTCTGGGCAATCATCGTGGAGGTTTAATGCTTGCTTTTTGAAGGTTAGTTTGCTTTCAATATCGATCTGTTCCATACTGCTTGTTTTATTTTTAACTTACTATCCCTATTCACCGATCTTAAACCCTCTAGGAGCGTATAAAGGGGTAGATATCCCCCAATATGTGGAATGGCTCTCTAAAGCGGCCATCTCTCCTATGATGGATGTTTTCCCACAAAACCGTCTATTAAGTTTAATGTTTCTTTATCTTTTTTGGAAGGCCACTGGTCTATCTGCTTTAATGGCTGTTCAATCCTTTATGATTATTCTCGGAATCCTTTTGGTCATATCCGTTTCTTACTTCTTGTATTCTCTAAGAGTCGACTATACAACAAAAGTGTTCTCTGTTCTCTTCACTGTTTTATCTTTCCATGTGACTACGGCTATCTTCGGCGGTTTTCTATCTAACTTGACGTGTTTAGTTGGTGTTTACATATTTTCTGCTTTCTTCGTTAAGGCCATGGAAAGGAGATCTTGGCGCTGGATCGGATTGGCAACAGCAACTATGGGCCTCCTCCTTTTCATTCACTCTTACACTTGGGCGATGCTTATGGGCGTGTTAGTTGTCTACGCTGTTTTTCACGTTGTAAAATGGTTACGTGTAAGAGGCTCGATGGAGGAATTTAGGCTTGTAGGAGCGATTCTTATAGTTAATATTCTTCTAGATTTTGCGAGGAATACCATCATCAATAGAATGGGAGTCGCCGTCGAAGCGACGCGGGTTGCAGGGTCAAATCTCTCCCTCAGAAACATATCCTTCTTCTGGGATACTCTGGGGAAATCCGTCTCTCAAGGCATGGAGGGGACTTTGATGAATCCCTTGATGTACGTCTTAGCCATGTTTGGTGCTTTTGTTGTCTTTACCTGTTGGGATAAGCCCTTTTATCGTTATCTTGGTTGTTGGCTTGTAGCATCTTCGGTGCCATTGCTATTTGCGTCTGGTAAGATACAGATTAGAATCTTATACAATATTCCATTTCAGATTTTAGCAGCTATCGGCCTCTCAGTTATCTTAAAATCCTTAAATGGAGACTCGAAAGTCGATAAGGTTCTGCGATGGGTTTTGGTGCTGTGGGTTATCTTGGTTAATCTCAACTATGCGTTTCGTTGCATGTACGTAATCTCACAATTTAGCTTCTAACCTTCGAAGCGCTTCTTTTCTGGAAAGTTGTAATTGTAGATGTACCAACGTCATTTTTAGTATGAGAGTTTGTTTAAGTATTCCATGAGTATATAGCCTGAAAACCTTCTTGGGCTGTACAAAATGCTATTAGGTCGTCGAAGGCTTCTTCAATTTCCTTCAAGGACAGGTTTTTTGTTGTGATTACTGGCGTCGCCATGTCGTATTCGTCGGTGTTATCTGAGATTATGGTTACGCCGAGGTCTTTGGCGTGTGTGTAAAGGTAGGTTCCTGGGAAGGGTGTTGTTAAGGAAATGACTACTAAAGCGCCCATATCTCTAAGTTGCTCCATAAATTTCTTCGTCTCTCTTATGGTCTCTTTCGTGTCTTCTGGATGAGGAACCATGAAGCTGCAGACTGGTAAGATTCCCGCTTCAACAGTCCATTTAACAGCTTTCTTCACTTGTTCTATAGTTATCCCTTTTCGAATGGAAGCGAGAATTCTCTGAGAGCCTGACTCGACTCCAAATTGGATTGTCCTACAACCGGCTCGTGTCATCTCCTGAATGATCTCTCTATTTACCGTATTTACTCTCGCTTCACAGAACCATATCAAATTGATTTTTCGTAACGCTTCGCATATCTTTCTGGTTCTTTCTTTGAAGACTGTGAAGGTATCATCGGCGATGAAAATCCCTTTAATGGAAAATCTATTTACGATCTCCTCGACCTCGGCGATCACATTTTCTGGGCTTCTAACTCGGTATCTGCCAGCTGACATGGCGTTTGCTGAACAGAAGATGCATTTGAAGGGGCAGCCTCTACTGGTTATGATGGTTCCGGGAACCTTGTATAGGTGTAATGGGAATAGCTGCCTAGCCGGGAAGGGTAGGCTGTCCAAGTCTTCGATTAATGGACGTTCAGGGTTATGGATTATCTTGTCTCCTCTTCGGTAGGAGATGCCCTTCACACTTTGGAACTCCTTTTTTCCTTTTAAAATTTGGTTAGCAAGCTCAAGTATCGTATTTTCTCCTTCCCTGCGAACTACTATATCAATCTGCGAATTTTGTAGGGTTTCCTCCGGCAGGAAGGTGACGTGGGGTCCTCCTATCACAGTGTAGACTTTTGGCTTCAATTTTTTAGCGACGGCTGCAACCTTCAAAGCGTTCTTATACGTTAACGTGCTCGTGGTTATCCCGATAATCTCTGGGTCGTAGCGGCGAAACTCAGATTCGAATTTCTTCTCGTCTAGTTTAAGCGCCGCCATATCGATAACTTCTACTTCGAAACCTTTGGAAATTAGGTTAGATGCAATGTATCCTAACCCTAAGGGAGGAGAGAGGATTATAGAACTGGAGTATTCTGAGATGGACTTGGGAAGTGGCGGTTGTACTAGAAGAATCTCCGCCATACTTTAAGCACCTTGAGTAACGTTATTAATGGTTTGCCTATTAAAATGAATTTGATCTGAAGATCCGAAGGTTTTCTTTTATTGGCTGTTCTATCTTAAGGGAAGTGGAAGAAGTTCTTATCTATCCGGAGAAGAATTAGGGGTCCCTTACTTCGAGATATCTCCTTTACTTCCCTAAGTACCCTGTTCACAATTCTAAAGAGGTTTTCACGATCATCTACATTGATTTTTCTCTCTACTGATAGTCCCAACTCGATCTTCAACAAATTCTCCGCAAGGATGGAGGTTCCGCAGATCTCCCCATTCCTTATTAATGCCTCTATAACAAGCTCTTTCATCTCTTTGCGGTTTTCAAGTCTCCGCCAAATAGGCTCTGCCTTGTCTAATAGTGCGCGGATTCTGATCCATTTCATGCTCCTGTCTTTCCCGATGAGGAGTTTAACTCTCTCTATCCACTTCTTCATCCACAGTCCTGACCAGAAATCAACAAACTCCTTTAATTCCGCTGGTTTCTCACGGATGCAATTGAATAGTTTCTCCCTTAACTCTAATTCAGCTGGGATGTCATAGGAGGTTTTCCAGTGAAACCTCAGATAATTAATCAAGTCCTGATAGCTCACTAATAGAACCTTCCGGTCTATTCCCCAGAGGTCCAATTGTGGATTCTTATCAGTCAAACTTTTAGCAAGTAATTTTGCTAAGTAGTCACCTTGTAGTCTACAATAACTCCGAAACATATCTGAATTAATATTCATTAGCTGTATTATTATCTTTTCGCTTAATTCAACCGGTTTATTGGTTAAACCTTAGGAAAGGGTTTGAGAACGATTATTTGATGTTTTTAATATAAGAGGAGTCCTTGGATTTTGCTGAGTATAAAACGAAATATTTTACTGAAAGGCCCGAGTTCTTCTCCGAGTTCTATTAAGGTTTGGATGTCGTCCTTACGTAAGGCTCCTGTGAGAGAAGCTGAAAGAAGGAAGATTCCTATGAAAATTAAAGAGCCTAAGCATAGGTCGATGAGAGGGTTAATCGTGAATTGTGAAGCGGTGATGTAAGCGGGTATACCCGCAAGGCCAGCTGATAAGTATAGTTTTAATGAGACGGGGAGGTCTATCTCAGCTCCATATCTCCTCTTAATCCACCATAATCCCACGAGAAGATTAGGTATAGTAGCCACTAAGCTTGTTATCAGTAGACCAACTATCTGGAAGGCTGGTATTAATACCAGAGACAACGGAAGTCCCACGCTTACCGCGATAAGAGTTAGTTTCAGCGTTACGTCGGTTCTGCCTAAGCCGTTTATGAGGTTGCCTATGCTCAAGCTACCTAACCCAACGTAAAGGCTACTTGCAGCGAGGAGAGTTAGGTATAGGGGAGCCAAGGGATATTTCCCATTAAAGATCACCGTTACTATAGGCTCTGAAAGCGCCATCATCAAAGTTGTTATGGGAATTATCACGATGGAAGCGTACTTTACTGAGAATTGGAAGGCATTTCTGACGGTTTCTCTGTCAGCTTTAGAGCTTATTCTGGAGAAGGCGGGGAGTAATACGGTTGTTAATGGTTGGGTGAAGAAGGATATTACAATGGTGAAGTTCTGTGCTATTTTGTAGTTTCCGATGAGGAAGTCATCGCAGTAAATGGCCATTATGAAATTGTAAAACTGGATTAGGAAACCTCCGATTATAATTGATATAGAGAAGGGTATCCCGTATCGTAGCATTATCTTTAGGTTCTTCTTGAAATGTACCTTTTTCACGGCTATCGCTTTAGATTTATAGAACAAGACGAGTAAGGCTGCTCCCATAATGGTTGCGATGACGTTGGCCAATATGTTCCCCGTAAGAGCTCCGAGTACGCCGTAGCCTAAGACTACGAAGGCTGGCATCAATAACCCCTTTAAAATCGCTGCGCTGGTCATCAGAAAACTGCTATATTCCATTTTCTCGAAACCATAGAAGATGGATTGAAATGCCGCCATTAAGGTATTGGTGAAAACTAATATGGACACGAACCTTACAAGAGGTGCAATTTGCGGCCTCTTAAGTACGTAAATGGACGTAACATCGGCTACCATGAAGCAGATGAGGGTGAATAAGACGCCGATTATGATATCGAAGACTATACCTGTGATTATTGTCTCGCTTATCTCTTCTCTCTTATTCTCCGCTCTATATTGAGCTAAGTACTTCACAATAGCCTGATTAACGCCTAATCCTCGGAAGACACTAAGTATACTTGGAGTGATGAGAACCACCGTGTACAATCCTAACTCGCTTGGTGAGAGAAGGTTAGCGACAAAGAACACTCCAACGGCTAGGATGAGGTTAGAGAAGGTTACCCCTAGAAATAACGCTATGCTTCCCCTGAAAGGAACCCTTGCTATCTCGGTTCTTTCGTTCACTTCTCTCTCCGAAATTAGAGTCGGGCACAGTTGTATTAAAATTTCTGGAATAATTTTAGAGGAAGTCACTTTTTCTGTGAGAAACATTAGGTTTGATCTCACACACAACCTTATAATATTCGGAATGGTTAGGTGTATTGTGTACTCATTGGTTTGATATGGAGATGATCTAGTGGGGTCTTACGAGGGCTATTCAGCCTTTGAAGATATTCAGAACGTTATTGGTAGTGAGTTTATAGTAGAGGATACCCTCTTAGAGTATGATGTTCCCACCTTCTATGTCAGACCGAAGGGTGAATTGAAAAGCTCCTTCATAAGGGTCCTGGATAAATTAGAGCCGAAAGGGTTCGTTCCCTTCATGAGAGAGAGAAATGGGCGAATAACAATTCGTGTCATTAGAAGTCCGTGGAAGAAGCCGGGTAGGAGTATAATTCCTCTAGTTTTGTTTTTGGCTACTGTTGGAACCACTCTCTATACTGGGTACTGGCTGTCACTTACGAGTAAATATGTAGAAAACCCTCTTCTAGGCGCAGTTACTTTTAGCATCGCCATAATGTCTATAATGGGTTTACATGAGATGGGACATAAGCTGGCGGCCTTAAAACATAGGGTTAAAGCGACAAATCCCTACTTCATTCCCGGTCCTCCTCCCATCGGGACTTTCGGGGCGGTGATACAACAGAAGTCTCTGTACCCCAACAAGGATGCCCTCTTCGACCTAGGTGCGAGTGGACCCATACTCGGTTTTATAGTCACAATTATAGTGACGGTCTTAGGTATAATGATGTCTACTGTGGCTCCCGCCGAATCCAACGGTCAATTCCTTAAGGTTCCCCTATTGTTCATCTATATTCAGGGGTTGGTTTTAAATCCGAGTCAGAATCCTCTTTTCTTACTCGTTGATAGTGTCCGTTACTTCATACTTCAATTCACGGCTCCGCTTGAACCTGGTGGTCTCGCTCTCTACCTACATCCGGTTGCTTGGGCTGGATACGTTGGGATGCTGGTTACTGTGTTAAACCTCATGCCAGCGGGTATGCTGGATGGCGGTCACGTGGTCTACAGCATACTTGGACATAAAGCGAGTAGGATAATAGGTGCCATAGCCATCATAGCGTTATTCCTCCTAGGTTTCTGGTTGATGGCTCTCTTTGCCCTCTTTCTGTTCATGACGCGGCATCCAGACCCCCTCGATAACGTCTCAAAGTTAAGCAATAAGAGGAAGGCTTTATCCATGATCCTGATCGCCATCTTCATTTTATGTATCACGCCTCTGCCCTTCTATTGAAAATCTAGAGCATAGTATCTTCCCTTTTTAACCAAAAGTCTATTTTTAATGAATTGTAGACAAGATCTCTGGGATGTGCGTAGAATGTCTGAGAGATGGGTTAAGGCTTCTGAGGTTCTGATGCGCCTTCTGAGGCTCCGTACTTGGCCTGTGGCTGTGAAGTTATATAGGCGGGGGGAAGAGGTGCCTTGTGACGTAGTTGGGCCAGCTGAGCCTATTACGATCTGTCAATTCGTTAATATAGCTCGTGTCCACGGGAAGCCTTTACTTGGAAGAATGCGGGATATAGTATGTGCCTATGCTCAGAGCTTCCTAGGTTTCGCTGATTTCCCAGAGGACTTGGTTGCGGGCGAAAGACAGGCGGGTCGGAGGACGGAGAAGGCGGAGGTTTATGAGAGGATTTTGAGGGATATGCCGAGAATTGCCGCTGGGGAGACGGAGGCTGTTCTAGTGTCGCCCCTGAATATTGCGCGTGCTGTGGACGTGGTGCTCATCTTCGCGAATCCTGCCCAGATGACGAGGCTCATTCACGCTTCTACATGGAAGCGTGGTGAAAGAATAACTGTCAGGACAGCTGCTGAAGCGGGGACTTGCGGCGAGGGAATAGCGGCTACATACCTCCTACGCAAACCTACCATAGCCTTTCCGTGCTATGGGACACGACGCTTTGGTTTAGCAGCTGACGACGAGTTGATCTTCGGGGTTCCAGCTGAAGCGATGGACGAGCTTCTGGAGGGTCTCGAGAAGACCCATGCGGCTATGCCCTACCCGATAGTGCGGCAGGTTGAAGTTACACCTAAACCGCCATCACTATACACCATAAAGCGAGAACCGCCGCCGACTTAAAGCGATGGGACCACACTCTTAGATTTTGTCAAGGAACCTAGACCCTGCCAGGAACTCGCTTAGCGGTCTAGCTCTTATGAAGGTTCCATAACCCCGCTTTAATAGCGCGTCTGTCAACGCCTCAGCGGTTTCGATCCTCGTTATTACCGGTATAAAGAATTCTATCGCTGTTCTTCTGATAATGAAAGAGTCATCTATGCTGCTTCTACTCATTATGTCAGGTGTATTTATCACTAAGCCGATCTCATGATTCATTAAACTCTTTATTATATTCTCGCTTTCTGGCGGAGACTCGTGAACCTTCCTAAAGACCTTAACGCCTTTTATACCAGCCCTTTCCAGCACCTCCGCCGTTCCCCTAGTAGCATAGATCGGATAGCCCGCCGAGATAAGTTTCTTAGCTATCCTCACAACATCCTTTCTATCCTCTTCTTTGACTGTTATGAACACGGGCTCAGACGGTGCCGGTATTCTAATGTTGGAAGCCATCAACGCCTTTATGAAGGCGGCGGCGAAGTCGTAATCCATACAGGCAACTTCACCCGTTGAGGTCATCTCCACCCCTAAAATAGGGTCAGCGCCCCTAAGGCGCATGAAGGAGAACATAGGCGCTTTAACGGAGACGTGGAGCATCCTCGGTTTCTTCAAAACTTTCAAGTCGGAGAGTCTCCTACCCAGCATCACCTTCCCCGCAATCCAGATTAGGGGTATGCCCGTTGACTTGCTGGTGTAGGGCATACTCCTGCTTGCCCTGAGGTTTAATTCTATGACATAGACGGTTCCGTCCTTCACTAGGTACTGCACGTTGAAGGGTCCCCTTATCCCTAGGGTTCTGGCGATCACTCTGGTGTAAGACTCTATCTTGTTCACAACGGATACTGGGAGGGTCTGGGGTGGGATAACCATCACAGCATCTCCGCTATGCGTCCCGGCGAGTTCTACATGCTCTATCACCGCCCCTATCAAGACGTCCCTCCCATCACTTACCGCGTCCACCTCCACTTCCTTGGTGTTCTCGAAGAATTTGCTGATGACGACTGGGTGTTCAGGGGAGACGCTGGTAGCTAGTTTAAGGTACTCCTTCAATTCGCTGCTGTTCCTCGCAACCCTCATAGCAGCTCCAGATAGAACATAGGAGGGTCTGACAAGGACTGGGTATCCTATCTTCTCTGCGAAGAGAAGAGCGTCCTCGACGGAAGTGTTAGTGCTCCATATCGGCTGTGGAATCCTCAGTCTGTCGAGGAGTTTGCTGAATTTAAAGCGGTCTTCAGCCTGGTCTATACTCCTGCCAGAGGTCCCTATTATCCTAACTCCTCTCTTCGTGAGAGGCAGAGCCAGATTGTTGGGGGTTTGACCGCCAACGCTGACTACGACCCCCATGGGTTTCTCTAGGTCTATTATGTCGAGGACTCTCTCTAGAGTTATCTCTTCAAAGTAGAGTTTATCGGAGAGGTCGTAATCGGTGGAGACGGTCTCTGGATTATTGTTTACTACTATAACTTCATCAATGCCCTCCTCCTTCATAGACCATGCCGTATGCATGGTGCAGTAGTCAAACTCCACGCTACTCCCGATCCGTATGCAACCCGCCCCTAAGACGACAATCTTGCTCTTTTTCTCAGAGAAGTCAACGTCGTCCTCTACGTCCCCGTAAGTGAGATAGCAATAGTTAGTCGTGGAAGGCCACTCAGCAGCCATAGTATCTATAACCTTAACTCGGGGAAGTATCCCATTCCTCTTCCTGAACCTCCGAACCTCGTCTTCATCCCTCCGCAGGCAGATAGCTATCTGCTTATCCGAGAACCCAAGTCTCTTCGCCTTCTTGATCACCTCAGCCACTAGGCGGGAGTCCTCATCGAGTGAAAGCCTTCTCAGTTTCCCCTCCATCTCTACGATGTTCCGTATCTTGTAGAGATACCACCTGTCCACCCCGGTCAGATCATATATCTCATCTACAGACAAACCCATCTTGAGGGCCTTAGCGATCTTGAACAGCCTTTCATCTGTGGGGTGCTCGAGAGAATCCCGTAACTCCTCAAGGCTTTCGGGTTCGTCGTCTCCAGGATTACAAACCAGTCCTATCCGGCCGATCTCAAGTTCCCTCACGGCCTTCTGGAGGGCTTCCTCGAAGGACCTGGCGATGGACATAACTTCTCCCACAGACTTCATCATGGAGCCGAGGCGTTTATCCACGGGTCCGGGGAACTTCTGGAAGTCCCATCTGGGGATCTTCACTACAATGTAGTCTAGAGCCGGCTCGAAACAGGCTGTTGTGACGCCGGTGGCTTTGTTCAAGAGTTCGGGGAGGTTGTAGCCTATAGCTAACTTAGCCGCTATATACGCTAGGGGGTACCCAGTAGCCTTGGAGGCTAGGGCGCTAGACCTTGACATGCGGGGGTTAACCTCTATGGCGACGTAGTTCTCACTGTAGGGGTCTAGACCGAACTGTATGTTGCATTCTCCAACGACCTCAACCCCCCGGATAACCCTTATCGAGGCGTCTCTGAGGATCTGGTACTCTCTATTGGTCAATGTTTGCGTGGGAGCCACGACTATGCTGTCGCCAGTGTGTATCCCCAACGGATCGAAGTTCTCAAGGGCC
>CAZOCN010000042.1:0-11046 GCA_964578315.1 uncultured Candidatus Bathyarchaeia archaeon | reverse complement strand
CGAACGAATAAGTAGAATATGGTTAGGGCGGAGGTTGGATGACCTGGAAGGCTGAAGACGGGTTTCCCTTCTATAACAGCGAACGTTGTAGGCTTCCCCGGCTTTATCGCCACCCCGGAAAAGACAAGCTCCTTCCCGCTTAAGCGGCTCAAAACTTTCGGTAGGAGATCCATGGGTCCCACGGAGACCCCTCCAGAAGTTAGAACAACATCTGCCTTCTCCAAGGTCCTCTTCAGCTCCTTCTCTACTTTGCTCTCCTCATCTGGGACGACGGCTACGTATACCACTTCACAGCCCACCTCCTTAGCGGCGGTTGCAAGCGTATAGGAGTTTATGTCGTAGATCTTCCCGTAAGGTAGAGGCTTTCCAGGGACGACTATCTCGGGGCCAGTCGATAATATGGCGATCTTTGGACGAGCATAGATGTTCACACGTTCCTTACCGATCGCTGCAAGAACTCCAATGTAAGCAGGTGTTAAGGTTTCTCCTCTTTTAAGGACAAGTTCGCCTTTAGAGACGTCTGTCCCCTTTCTCATAATGTTTTCCCCTCGGTAAACAGGACGGAAAACTTCTACTCTGTCCTTTCTGGTAACAGTGTACTCTACCATCACCACTGCGTCTGCTCCTTCTGGGATAGGTGCTCCTGTTGGAATCTGGGCTGCCTCGCCTACTCTAACGGACACCCTTGGGGTCTCTCCAATTTTAATTTCGCCGCATATTTTGAGCACCTTAGGGTTTTCGTCATCAACACCATAGGTGTCTTCGGATCTCACGGCATAACCGTCTACGGTACTCCTGTCGAAGGGAGGGATGTCCAAATCCGAGATCACGTCCTCTGCCAGAACCCTGCCAGAAGCTTCCCTTAAGAGTACGCTCTCGATGCCAACGGGTTTTAGAGGACAGTGATCCTTTATACTATTTACAGCCTCTTCAAAGGAGATTAGACGCCTAAACATCCTCTTCTAGGACCTCCACTGGTCCAAATAGATGCACTTTCACGGTTTCTCCCTCTTCAAAGCCGCCTAGGTCTTCTGGAATGACGACGTATCCATTAGCCTTAGTCATGGTTCTGATTATTCCAGAGCCCATCACCTTCACAGGTTCTGCGTAGAGTTCTCCATTCCTCGTGAATACTAGCACCCGGAGGTAGGAGCAGCTGCCTAGTGTAGACGCCACTCTACGCGTTAGTTTAGCTGAGACTGTAGGTCGCGGCTCTCTTTCAACCCCTTGGAGTCTGAGTAGAGTGGGGCGGACGAAAGCTTCGAAACCTATCATGGCAGCTACTGGATTACCTGAGAGGGCGAAGACAGGCTTCTCCTTTACAATCGCGAAGGCGGTGGGCATCGCTGGACGGATCGCTACTCCATGAAATATGATGCCTGGCTCCCCGAACTTGCTTATCACTTCAGGAACTAGATCGCGTAAACCAACACTGGTTCCGCCGCTGGTTATTACAACATCTGCCTTCTCCAATCCCTGAGAAAGTAGCTTCTCAATCTCTTCTGGGTCATCTCTCGCTATGCCCAGATCGACCGGCTCAGTTTCTAACTCCAAACACATTGCAGATAAAATTACCTTATTTGAGTCGATGACTTGACTAGGTCCAGGTTCATCCTCTAAGGCGACTATCTCATCTCCAGTTGAGAGGATAGCCACCACGGGTTTCCTAGCAACCTTAACTCTCCTAATGCCTAACGAAGCAAGCAACCCCAGATGCTGCGGGGTTAAACGCGTTCCCTTCTTTATCGCAATTTCTCCTCTCCTAACATCCTCTCCTCTCTTGGAAACGTCTCTGCCAGGAGTAACCGGTGAGAGAACCTCCACAATCTCCCCTTCCTTCCGTGTATTTTCAATTCTGACAACTGCGTCAGCACCCTCCGGAAGTGGATTCCCAGTCCAGATAACCCTTGCCTCCCCTCTTCCAACTCTCTCCGAAGGGGTAAGTTTAAGCCTTTTAGGATTAAAGGGCGACGCTTCTAGAGTGTCTTCGGATCTCACGGCGTAGCCATCCATAACTGAACGGTCAAAGGGAGGCGAATCCCTTCCAGCCTTCGCATCCTCTGCTAAGACGCGTCCTAACGCTCTTTTAAGAGGCAACTCCTCTATACCTAAAACGGTGACTCCAACCTTACTCTTGAGGAGGGCTAAGGCGTCATTCAGACCCGTTAGTTTCTCGAAGCCTTTGAGACGAACCAAACTCTCCACGCTTCTCCTCTTTTAACTCATAGAGGTGATAGTATAGGAAAAACCTATCTGAATATAAGGAGAAGAGGATGGAGATTTAGAAGGAGCCTTTCCGTTTTAATCTGGGTTTTCTAGTGAGTTGCCATCCGTAGGTTAGCGTTAATGTTGCACAGAGCCATGCAGCTAGGTTTTGGCAAACCGTGTATTTCGAAACTAGATCTAGACTTGCGAGGTATTTGATGAGAGGCCCGCCTAAACCTCCTAGGCCTATCCACAGGTGAGGGGCTATCCCTAAGATTATACTATTAACAGCGTTACCAAGTATGTATAGGGGCAATATCCCCTTCACGGTGGAGCTGAAGTTCTGCGATGTGTTATAGACGAAATTCAAGGCGTCAGGGTTGTTCATGTAGTAATTACGAACCCAATTGTATATGGTGGTGGGGTGCTCCATCAGATAAGCAACAAAGACGAAGACTAGGAAACTTAAGACTACCGTTACTGCTCCCTTCAGAGTAGCCCTTATAAAAATTCTCTTCTCAAACCATGCTTTAATCTTCCCTAACTGGAGCGCATTAGCCAGTTTATCTGAACCTCGGCTTAAGGCTCTAGATAAACCTCTGGTTTTCACGCTCATCCATCTGTCAATTCGGTCCCAGAGAGAGCGTCTCCTCCTTCTGGGTTTGATTTTTTTTGGGGGTTTAGGCTTCCTTGGAGGAACCGTAAAGCATCGAGTGAGGTATGTCCAACAGGAAACTAATACTAATATAACTCCTAAGGGGAGAAGGTGGAAGAGTGAACTTATAACTATTTTTAATGTGGATTCTGTTCCAGGTAACTTCAAACTGAGAATCATAGGGTTTGTATCCCTCAAGCCCATCCGGAGGAAAATGTATATCACGAGAGTTTCAAATAGGATCGCTATGAAGGTGAATACGGCGATGGCCATATACCCTTTGAAGGAATCCCACCTCAATAGTATACCTCTCGACCGTCCCGTAGTAGACATCGATTTCTCCCTTCTCTAACCAATCATAGATAGGTGATAGCAAGCCAATATAAAATTTCATGTACGCTTCCGCGTCCTCAGTGGCTGCCCTTTAAACCTTTTTATCTTAAACGCTCTCTAATTATTATCCACTATTGAGGTGATCTGTTGGAGCCCACCGTAGATCCACATGAAGCCATACGGAAGGAGATTGGAAGAATACGGATCATCGACACTCATGAGCATTTGGTCTCTGAGCAGGAACGAGTTGCGACTGAAGTAGACCCGCTCTCACAGTTCTTCCTTCATTACGCTTCCTCTGATTTAGTATCTGCTGGAATGAGCCGTGAAGAACTCGATTTTATCCGGGACCCAAATAAGCCGCTGGAGAAGCGTTGGGAGAGATTCGCCCCCTACTGGGAGAAGATAAAGAACACAGGTTACGCGAAAGCGATTAACCTGGCAATTGAGGGGCTTTACGGTATTGAGGAACTCAATGAAGATACCTATGTGGACTTAACTTGGAAGATGAGGAAAGTGAACAAGGAGGGTCTGTACAGATGGGTGTTGAAGGAGAGGGCGGGTATAGAACTCTCAATTCTCGATGACGAAAGGGTAGACGTGGATAGAAGCCTCTTCGCGCCGGTTTTGAGGTTCGAAGAGTTCATTATGGTAAGGGACTATCTGGGATTAAAGGAACTTGAGAAGATTTGTGGAGCGCCGATTCATACCTTTACAGATCTACTGAGGGGTTTCCGCGCTTACTTCGAAAAGTCTAAGGAATCCATAGTAGGTGTGAAGATAGGTCTCGCCTATTCTAGACCCTTAAGGTTTGAGAAGGTCACCTTCGGGGAGGCTGAGGGGGTCTTCAATCGTATATACTCCCAGAGGAATTTCATTAAGGTCTGGATTAGGGGACATAAGTTAAGGACGCCTGCTCCCTTATCCATGGAGGAGACGAGGCCCCTACAAGACTTCATGGTGCACTACTTGATTCAAATGGCATCCAAACAGGGGCTTCCGATACAGATCCACACTGGTCTCCAAGAGGGGAACGCGAATATCGTCAGAAACTCCGATCCAACTCTTTTGACTAACCTCTTCCTTGAGTATGATCAAGCGCGCTTTGACCTCTTCCACGCGAGTTACCCCTATACCAGCGAAGCGGCTGTTCTCGCTAAGAACTTCCAGAACGTCTATTTGGATATGTGTTGGTTCCATGTGGTCTCTCCCTATAAGGCGAGAGAAACATTGAAAGAATGGTTGGATACGGTTCCGTCTAACAAGATCCTGGGTTTCGGTGGGGATTACCGCTTCGTTGAAGGCGTCTACGGGCACTCCAGAATTGCTAGACGGAACATAGCTAGGGTTCTAATGGATTCTGTGGATGCCGGCGACATGAAACTAAAAGAAGCGTTGAAGCTTGCTCGTATGTTACTGCATGATAATGCGTACAATCTGTTCCTTAAGGGGAGAACACTAACCTAAGATCGCCTCTGTTCCTTCAGGAGCCTCTTCAAGAGATCGCTTACCACCGTCGCTTCCGCTCTTCCCCTGACTTTCTTCATAACCTGTCCCATCAAAACTCCGAAAGCTCCAATTCCTCTCTCTTTTATCAAGTCTCTATTCTTCTCCATGATCTCTGAGATGACCGATTTGAGGGCTTCTGTGGAGAGCATCTTCAATCCTAGCTCTTCTAAGGCTTCCGCAACTCTCTTGTTAGGGTTTTTAGATAGCCAACTTAGAACAGGTGGAATGGCCTCTTTGGTTGTAGCGCCCTTCTTCACCAAATGGAACAGTTCCTTTATCTTCTCCTCGTCTAGAGCGCTTATGTCTACGCCTTCCCGTTCTATGCTCTTAAGAGTCTCTGTTAACGTAACAGCCACTAGAGTCGGTGACACTCCAGTCTCCCCGATTATCTCCTCAAATAAGCCGGCGTAGTCAGAGTCGAGGAGCTGTCTTACGAGCTTCCTATTCAATTTATAGTCACGGGCGAAGCGTTCAGCCTTCTCCTCCGGCATCTCCGGGAGGCGTGAACGGAGCTCATCTATGTACTCCTCAGTTATCTTTATCGGAGGGACATCAGTCTCCGGGTACATTCTGGCGGCGCCAGGTCTCGGGCGCATATACCTACTCGTCCCTTCTGGACTAGCCATTCTAGTATCCTGGGGTACCCCTTTCAAGGCTTCTCTTGCCCGTTTAACCACCGCCCTTAAGGCATCCTCCGCCCTCTCTCTACTGTCGGCTACGAAGACTACAGCGTCTCCATCACCCGCTTCCGCAACCCTACGAAGCTCCTTCACCTCTGCCTCCGTTATGCCGTATTTGGGGAGCTCATCCGTATGGAAGAGCCCTCCAACCCTTCCCCAGAAACGTGCAATATCCGCCAGTTCGGTTCCGAAGCGTAGATTGGGAGCTAACTCTTCACCCAACAAACCAGCAAAACCTGCGAGTTTCACGGCGAGAACAACGCATCCCTTCTTTAGGGCTTCCCTAATAACCCTACATTTCGTGTCTTGGAAGAGTTGGGTAACATCGATGAAGTTTTCAGTGAGAGATTCCTCCCTTACTCCTCGTTTCATCAGTTCTTCCTTTATCTCCAGCAGTTTCAGTTGACGCTTAACCTCATACTCCACCGCCTTAGAGACTAGAGCCAACTCCTGGACGCCCTTGATTTCTATTAGGGCTCCCTTGGATATGGAGATGTTAAGGTCTTGTCGTATGGTGCCGAGGCCTCTTCTGACTTTGCCGGTAGCTCTGAGAATTTTACCGATAGCCAACGCTACCTCCTCCGCCTCTTTCGGTGAATAGATCACCGGTGCGGTTGCAACCTCTATAAGGGGTATTCCGAGCCTATCTATGCGGTAATGAACGATCTTTCCCTCAGTTCTCATCTTCCTCGCAGCGTCTTCCTCCAGTCCCACATGCTGAATGGGGATTCTCTTGCCGGCTACTCTTATCTCTCCACCTAGGGAGACGATGCAGGTTCGTTGGAAGCCTGTGGTGTTGGAGCCGTCGATCACCGTCTTCCGCATAACGTGTATCTCATCGACGGGTTTGGAGTTCATCATCAAGGCGACTATGAGAGAGGTTTCAACTGCTTCAGGATTAAGTTCGTGAGGGGGCTCCTCATCCATCTCCACTAAACAGGAGGTCTCTTTATTCGCCTCGTATAGGATCATAACGCCCTTCTTGAACTCAAAGAGTGCAGCTGGGTCCACCTGTCCAAGCTCACTCTGGGTAGGCCTCAACCTCCTGAGAAAGGTGATCTCAGGGTCTCCCTTGAACAAGCTGGGTTTGCAGGAGCAGAAGAGCTTCTCCTTGGTTCTCAGTTGTTGATGAATTTCTAAGCCCACTTTGAGACCGATTTCACTGTAATCCAAGCCATAATCCCTTCCTTTACTGGAGTGTTCTAGGTGAGAATTCGTTGGCTAGGTTCGTCTTCATCAGTTTCTCCGCCTCTTCAAGGTCTCGGGTTTGACCGAGAACCCACATCATCTTCACTAGGGCTGTTTCTGGGAGTATATCCTCCATTGGGATGACGCCTATCGCCAGGAGGTCTCTGCCCGTATCGTAAACGTTCATGTTCACCCTTCCCCATAGGCACTGGGAAGTCATCACAATTATAACGCCCTTCTTGATTGCTCTCTTGATGGAGTTGAAACAGTAGGAGCCTACGTGTCCGAGTCCCGTTCCCTCGAGGACGATGCCTCGATACTCCTCGTCAACTAATGTATCTATGAGCTTAGGGCTCATATTAGGATGGAACTTTAGCAGCGCAACCTTCTCCTCGAACTCTGCCTTCACAGTGAGTCTCCTTTCAGGGTCTTTCCTCCTATAATCCTCAGTTAACATTTCGATCCGCCCATCCTTCAACCTCGCTATGGGCTCAGCGTTTACTGATTTGAAGGCGTAGCGTCCACTGGTGTGGCATTTCCTCACCTTCGTCCCTCTATGGAAGATTATGGAGGTGTCGGAGGTTGTCTCATGCATTCCTATAACTACCTCTGCGAAGGGAGCTGAAGAAGCCGCTTTTATCGCGCCGATGAGGTTTAACGCTGCGTCTGAACTGGGACGGTCTGCCGAGCGTTGGGAACCAACTAAGATTACGGGGACGGGAAGACCCTTTAACGCGAAGCTCAAGGCAGCTGAGGTGTAGCCCATAGTGTCGGTTCCATGGGCGATTACTACGCCTTCACTTCCCTCGCGAATTTTTCTGGCAACCGCCCTCGCTATTCCAGTCCAGTGGCGGGCTGTGATGTTCTCGCTGAGGAGACTGTAGAGAATCTCGGTATCGATCTGGGCTATCTCGGAGAGTTCCGGAACTACACTGTAGAGGTCGCTGGCTGAGAGCGCGGGTCTTACTCCCCCGGTTCTATAGTCTACTCGGCTGGCGATTGTTCCTCCAGTGCTGATTATTGAGACCTTCGGTAAGCCTTCTTTCTGCGGGGGGAGTTCAGGTCGTAAGAAGGTCGGTTTCACTCCTTTCCTTATCCGTTCTATCTTGGTTTTTGGAGTGATACGAATGCCTATGTTGTATCCACTCTTGAGTTTTATCACTAAATGTTTATCGTCGCCCAGTTCGGATCGGGGGATGAGTATCCCTTCATAACTCTCTCCTTCCTTTGAGACGCGGATTACGTCTCCTACAGAGACCCCGGCTTCTCTGAGGGCCTGGAGGGCGGCTCCCTTATAACCAGATTCTTTTTGGAGGTTACTCATTACTTCAGCCTCTTTGAGACGTAAGGTCCATCGTAATGGAAGCCTTGACGCAGATAATATCTCTTAGTTCCTAGGGCGCTTATAACAGTGAGCTTTCTCTTTCCATGCTGGAGAGCCAGCTCCTCCGCCTTCTCTATTAGGGTTCTGCCGTAACCCCTATGCTGCCACCCTTCTCCCGGTCTTTCGCCCACAGGTGTCATGGGACCGAATACTCTAAGCTCCCTTATTAGGGCGGTTGTAGGGGTTATCTCGGGTCTATGAGCCGCCTTTGAGGGGAAGCGGAGACGCAGATAGGCTATGAGTATGTCCTCTATCTCATCCTCAACGGAGATGAAGTAGTCCTCTCCCTCCGAGGCTTCCTCCATGGCTACATGAAGTTCTATGTTTCTAGGATCAGGTTCTATATGGTCTTTAATCCATCTATGCCCCACTTCGCGGCATCGTATGCACCTACATCGGATTCCCAATTCCCTCATCCGTTCTTGGACGATCTGTCTAAGGTTGCTCATCTGGACACCTGCTACTATCTGGTGGGCGGGGATGTCCCTCTGGACGCGCATTATCCTCACCCATGGAGGGACAATCCTCTTCAACTCCACCAGCAACTCCGCCGCCTCCTCAGTGGTGTATGGTTGATACTCTCCCATCTTCCACCACTCGTAGAGGAGGGTTCCCTTCAGCACAAGGCAGGGGTAGACCTTTATCATATCCGGCTTGAAGGAAGGATCAGTGAAGATGCGTTTGAAAGCCTCTAAGTCTCTTTTAAGATTGGACCCTGGGAGTCCAGGCATGAGGTGATAACAGACCTTGAGTCCCGCGTCTTTGAGGATTCTAGTTGCTTCGATGACATCCTTGACTGTATGTTCTCGGTTCACTTTCTCGTATATGTCGTCGTAGATGTTTTGGACTCCGATCTCAACCCTCGTTGCTCCGAGGTTGAGCATGCGGTCAACATGTTCTTCCTTAGCCCAGTCAGGTCTTGTCTCAAGGGTTATCCCCGTGTTGTAGATAGGTCCCTCTTCAGCGTTCTTCTTCGCTTCCTCTAGGTTCCTAGAAGGCTTCCCCGTCAAGGCGTCTAGGCATCCTTTAATGAAGTTAACTTGGTAATTCTCCTCCATGGCTGGGAAGGTTCCGCCCATCACCACCAACTCGCACTTATCCACTTTGTGACCTATGGCTTGGAGTTGCCTTATCCGACTCCTCACTTGCATGTAAGGGTCATACTCGTTCTGGCTTCCCCTCATAGCAGCTGGCTCGTGACCCGTGTAGCTCTGAGGCGTTCCATATCTTGGTCCGCCGGGACAGTAAACGCAGGGTCGAGCTTTAGGGCAGGGGCTAGGCTTGGTCATTACAGCGATCACCGTGATACCGCTTATAGTCCGAACCGCCTTTCTTTTTAGTAGAGGGAGGAGCCCAGCCCTCTCCTCGGGTCTTAACCATCGGATAAGCTCCGAGTTGGATGGAACCCTCTCCAGCCGGTACTTCTTCACCACCTGAAGTTTTGCAGCGTCAAGGTCCCGTTTAGAGGGATGAGGAATACTCCGTAAGGTTTCAATAATCTCCCTATAGGCGCTCTCTTCAACAGTTGCCATCCAACACTCAACCATTCCAGACTCTAACTTCACACTCTCCCAATACTAAAACTACAGAACCCTCAAATTCTAATAAACCTTAAGCTGGAAACTCTCCTTTCACACTTGATGGTGCTGATAGCCCCTCTATTTGAAGTCTAATATGCTTTAGGAGCTGGTCTTCATTCAACTGGGAATAGTCTTTCTTCTCCATAGTCAAGGATGACTCTGATCTGTCCGCGTAGGAGTTCATCCAGTTCTGGGTCTCCGGTGTCAACTCTAAGTGTGGTAAGGCCTGCCAGCTTCTGTTTTGTAGCGATTACTGTGATGTTTTTGATGCCTACTTTGCGGATCACTTTCGGGCTTATCTGTTGGTTTCCTCTGCCGAAGATGAAGCCTTGTCCACCGATAGGGGTCACTACTATCTCCGCCTTTGTATCTTTGATTGTCTCTAGAATCTGTTTTTCGCCTACGTCCTTCGCCACGATCTTCTTATCCGTCATTAAATCAACCCCGAGGAGAGTCTTCTTCTCATCTAGAAGATCGGCTATAGTTCGGAGGGTGGTTCCAGGACCTAGAATGTAGATGGTGTCTGGCTGCATCTTCTCTATGATCCAGAGGGCGATGGCCACTTGATTCCGGAGTTCCTCCTCCGATGTTCGACTGGCAACTTTCACTCCTTGAATTAATCTAGGCTCGAAGGGAGTGAGCATATACCCGTAAAGTCTAGCCGAGAGCCTCCCCTCTCTAAAAGCCTCCTCGTCCACATCCATAACTTCACTCTCTCTAAGGGGT
Organism: uncultured Candidatus Bathyarchaeia archaeon; assembly: GCA_964578315.1. Lineage (GTDB taxonomy): Archaea > Thermoproteota > Bathyarchaeia > Bathyarchaeales > CAZOCN01 > CAZOCN01. The sequence goes on along the minus strand of CAZOCN010000042.1, from coordinate 786 downwards.
AGGTCGCCCCAGAGGAAACCCACAGCGACACGAGCAGCTGCATTAGGACCGACCGCAAAGACCGCACTATGCATCTTTACGCCTGTGGGAACTCCTAAAACGGGAACGTCCATATCCACCGCATCTAGAACGTCTCTAGCTGTTCCATCCCCACCGCAAAAGACGAGAAGATCTGCGTCAAACCCCTTAATGGTCTTCGCCGCCTCGATAGTGTCCTCCCGGCTAGTATCTCCCTTCCCCTCACCTACAACTTCAAAGGCGAAGCCGAGTTCTCGGGCTGTATCTTCACCCATGGCGCCTGCTCCCACAACCAACCTTATCAAATCTCGGTAAGGCTTCAATTCTTTAAGGAAGGAGAGGGCCCTCTTCGGCGCTACAGGTTCAGCGCCTAAAGCCCGCGCTCTCTTCAGAACTTCGAAGCCGTCTGTGCCCTTAAGACCTACGGAGCCTCCCATTCCAGCTATAGGATTAACGATGAAACCCAGAACCTTCCTTGAGGTCTTCTCCACCTTCCTCATATCTCTCACAGCATATTCTACAATGGAATAATCATACAGATGCTCAGCCCTGCTCTTTACTTTATCGACTCTCGCAGGGAGCCTCTGGTTAAATTTATAGTTGAAGACCTTCCCATTCATAGATGGGGGACTCAAGATCATCGAGAGGCTTTCTACTGGCGTACCGTATCTGGATGGAATGATCGGAGGGGGAATCCCCAGAGGCTTCGTAGTAGCTGTTACCGGGGAACCGGGCACTGGAAAGACCATACTATGCATCCATTTTACA
>CAZOCN010000041.1:0-11211 GCA_964578315.1 uncultured Candidatus Bathyarchaeia archaeon | reverse complement strand
TGAAGCTCTGAGCAGAGCCATATATGGCGAGTTGATATCTACAGTCCATCCCTTCAAGCCTATATCCACTACCTTCCCGATTACTAGATCTCCAGGAGAGGGAATGTAAAAGGCCTTAAGGGCAACGACATGAACCTTCCGATTATCATAGTTGAAAAGCCCGATTCTTGTCGCGTAGATTTTATCGTCTTCCTTGTAGGTGTTCTCTCCCGCTACATAGTCCCCTTCTGCTAGAAGATCGCCTGGGGTTACTAAAGCTCTTTTCTCAAAATGTAACATTATCCGATTACACACTCCCTAAATTACCTTCGTTTCTATATTTCCACGAGTCATTTCTCCGATTTTCTCAAGGAAAGACCCGTAAACGCCAGCCGGCATTTCGACGACGGCTATCCATGAACCGTCAGCTTTCCACTCTTCCTTCTTTATTGTTCCGAAGCCCTTAACCGTTCCGTAAACCTTCCCCACGTACTCCGGCGGGATTCTAACTACCACATTTAAATTCTCAATTTTAAGGGGTAACACGGACCTCAGCATCTTTATTATTTCCTTAGCCTGTTCTTCAACTTCCCTGCTGGGATCTATGGAGAAATGTATCTGCTCCATAGCTTGTTCTATACGTGTTGGTGGGTGAGGCAATCCTGTTTTCGGATCAACACATTGCTTAGATATAAAGGCTATTATTCGTCTTCGTTTCTCTTCAATCAGTCTTCTTCTCTGCTCTGAAGTAATCTGGAGGGTTCCCGTCTTTAATATCTCTTCCGCTATTTTAATCGGATCGACTGTTCCGAAGGTTTTCTGTAGCTTCTCTTCAGGGGCTCTCTGCCCCTTACCGACATCCGTGAATATGGTTTCCGTAACAAGCACTTCAGAGATGGATTTTATCTTTCCCATTCTATAATCAAAGGCCTTATCTGGCTTAACAAGGATCTCAAATCGTTCTTTGTCACGAGTAAGCCTTGCTGTCGTGTACTGCTCACTCAATATAACCACCTAATTCTCATATAATTCACTAAGTTGTACTGTCTAGACCGGCTCTTAATTCTCCGATCTCTTACAGAAGCTTCCCCGGAGCCCTCACATGTATTTAGCTATCTCTTCATCAGAGAGCATCTTTATCTTCTTTGTGGCTGAAGGTATTACTGCTATCTTTACCCTGGGGCTCTCCCCTCTTGCTTCGAAGGCTTTCTTCAAGCATTTAACAGCAAGTTTTATAGCCTCCTCGAGGGTCATGGTTTCGGAGTATTCTTCCCTTAAGATTTTATCCACTACCTCTCTACCTATGCCTACAGCAACCGCCTTGTATCCCCGGTAAGAGCCACTTGGGTCCGTAGTAAACAATCGGTTCCCCGTTTTGTCGACGCCCCCTATTATTATGGAGACGCCGAAGGGTCTCACACCTGCATGCTGAGTGTAGAGTTGCTTTATGTCTCCAACCCTCTTCGTTATTATTTCGACATCTATAGGCTCATCATACATCAGCCTATTACTCTGAGCGTAGATTCTCGCTTGATCGATTAAAACTCTCGCGTCAGACCCTAAACCCACCACGGCTGCACCTAAATGTTCATCAACTTCGTAAAGTTTCCAATTGAAATTTGGATCCTGTAGTTTGGATTCTATCTTCTCTTCAGCACCTAATACCACACCCTCGGAGCATACTATTCCTAATATTGTCGCTCCGCGATTCACGGTTTCAAGGGCATACTCAACTTGGAATAGACGCCCATCTGGAGAAAATACCGTGATCGCTCGGTCATAGGCTCCGGGTGCCGCAAACATGGACATATTATCACTCCATCCTTCTTTACTCTCTCGCTTTCTCTCTTTTGAATACGCGATTAAAAACCTTTTCATTTTGAACTTAAGAATTTATTGAATATAAAGTTGAAGATTTTTCAGAGTTCTTCGTATATCTGGGAGCAACATAGTGGTGAGAAAAAAGTTTTTAATTTCATGGCTTCTGCGAGTTCTATGGCTTCCTTGGTCGGGAAGGCCATTGCGTTTACTCCCGCTCTGATAGCAAGTTTATCTGTTTCAATCCTATGGCTTCCTTTTGGTCTTACGCATCCTAATACGATTGGGGTGAAGGGCATTTTGATCCTTGCTCCGACAATCACTTCGGCTACTTTCTCTGGTGAAGGCGGAGTAGCATCGCTCATTCCAGTTCCCCTTATTGGAGTTAGAACGATTAGAACCAGAGCCCGTGGATTATGCCTAGATATGAATTCGAGGGCTTTGAACTCCCCCTTCAACTTGCCGTAATGTAGACCTATAAGGACGTGGGGCACTGTAGGTATTCCAGCCTCCTCAAGGAACTCTAGAGCCCTCTCGTAGTCTTCCACTCTACCCTTCAAGTGGTATACTTCTCTGATAGTCTCGTTAGAACCGATTATGTCAATCAACGCGGCGTCGATTCCAGTCTCCGCTAGCTTCCTGGCTGTGCTTCTATCCAGGAGACCTGTATGAACTGTTACCTTTAAACCTAATTTTTCCTTTATGTAATGGATTGCTTCGATGAATTTTTCTAAGGGTACTCTACCGTCTGGTAAGCATCCTCCACTTATTAGACAACCCACAGAACCTTTCCTCTTCAACTGTTCACAGATAGCTACTAATTCCTTTGGTGTTCGCGCAGGGATCATGGTATTCAGTAGTTTGCCGCCGCAGTGCTCACACTTTAGAGCGCAGCTTCTTCCCGTTATGGAGATGGAGGGGAAGAGTGTGGACTTAGAAGTGAAACTTTTACTCTTATAGGGGATGAAGCTAGGGGCATAGAAGAATATGCGTTTACCGAAGTTCTTCCAACTCAACTCTCTTGACAACTTGAGCAACTCTTCTTTCCTTTCACTCCAGACTCTGGGCAGGATTTCAAAGAGGTCATCAGGAGCCAACGTGAAATCACTCTGAGATTGTCTCATGTAGGAGGTATATTTATACAATTCTTTTTTCTCCTCCTCTCAAGCAAGAAACGAAGCAGAAAACTGTTTTTAGTAGGGAACGCTAAGGAGAAGACTAGACTAAGGAGAAACGGGAGTTGCAGGTGGTAACCGGAAAAGAACTGAAAGGTGAAGTTCTAGACAGATTCTCACGTAGAGGAGGCGTCATAGAGGCTTCTATTGAAGGTAAGGTGAAGGAGATAGTATCCGCGGTGAAGTCACGGAGGGACGAAGCGTTACTGGAATACACCAGGGAGTTCGACGGTGTAGACCTATCAGGTATAGGCTTCAGGGTGGAGGGTAGGGAGGTGGCTGAGGCCTATGAAAGGCTAAGTGAGAAAGAACTCTCGGCTCTGAAGAAGGCTGCAGGCAATATTAAAAGTTTCCATGAGGCGCAACTCTGCAACAAACTCTCAATAGAGACTGTGTCTGGTGTCCAAGCAGGTCAATTATTCCGTCCTTTATCGACTGTAGGCATCTACGCTCCTGGCGGGAGAGCGGTTTACCCTTCCACCGTTCTAATGTGTTCGATACCGGCGAAGGTAGCCGGAGTTGAACGTCTAGTCCTATGCTCTCCCCCAAATAAGAACGGAGAGATCAATCCGGCTGTCTTGGTGGCTGCAGATATAGCCGGTGTCGACGAGGTCTTCAAGGTAGGTGGCGCCCAGGCGGTGGCTGCCATGGCATACGGAACGGAGACCATACCTAAAGTGGATAAGATAGTGGGGCCTGGAAACGTCTATGTGACAGCAGCCAAACTCCTCGTAAGCCGAGATGTAGCCATAGACCTCCCCGCTGGTCCAAGTGAGATCGTGATCATAGCAGATGACTCTGCCAATCCAGAATTTGTAGCTTATGATATGATGGCCCAAGCGGAGCACGATCCGGACTCCCTAGTTGTTCTCTTAACGCCTTCCCGTGAACTGGCTACGAAGGTTAACGGACTTGTAGAAGAAGCCTCCAGAAAGATGACTCGGGCAAGTATCATAGTCCCGTCCATTAGTCGTAACGGGCTAATCGTTCTAGTTGAGGGGTTTGGGGAGGCTTTAAACCTCGTCAACCGTATCGCTCCGGAGCATTTAGAGATACAAACCAGAGATCCCGAAAGCCTTCTAGGGGAGGTTAGAAATGCAGGCGCCGTCTTTTTAGGCAAGTATTCGCCTGTTGCATTTGGCGATTACTCTGCTGGAACGAACCATGTATTACCAACTGGTGGGTACGCTAGGGTCTACTCCGGTTTATCCGTCATGGACTTTACCAAAAGGATTACCTTTCTAAAGTGCTCCAGAGAAGGATTTGCTAATTTGGCTGAGATGACGGTTACTCTTGCCCGTCTAGAGGGCTTAGAAGCTCATGCTTTATCGGTTTTGGTGAGGAAAGGTGAAGAAGTGTAAATTCCAACCGGAGAGACTTGTTAGGGAGGGTGTATTGAAGGTTCCAGAATACAGATTCGACGAGGTTACAAGTAGGGAGTATCTCAAACTGAACTTCAATGAGAACTACCTTGTGGAGAGGGAGTTCATTAAGAGGCTGGTCTCTGAAGCCTTGGAAGAAGTGGATGTGCGGGAGTATCCTCCAGCTAAAGGTGCCCTGATAGCTAAGGCCGTATCCGAGTTCTTCGGCTTAGAAGAATCTTGGGTATTCCCCGGTAATGGTCTGGATGGAGTAATGGACGTTCTATTCCGAACTTACCTTAAGAAAGGGCGCAGAGTCGTAATTATCGAACCAACCTTCTCACTATATTCTTATTACACCATACTATACAACGGTGAAGTCTCTGAAGTTCTGCTGAACCCCGATTTCACTCTAAACGAAAATAAGATCCTCGAAAGCGTAGACGAGAGGACTTCCATAGTTCTAATCTGCTCTCCAAACAATCCGACAGGAAACCAATTCTCAAAGGGGAGCGTCCAGTCCATCCTTGAGAGCGTGGACGCATTAGTCGTCGTGGACGAGGCTTACGTGAACTTCGCAGATTACACCCTCATTGACCTGGTTAAGGATTATGAGAACCTAGCCGTTCTAAGGTCTCTCTCGAAAGTATGTGCCATAGCTGGAGTTCGGTCAGGTTACCTGATCGCGAACCCGTGGATCGTAGGGTACATGAAGAAGGCAACCCCTCCCTTCCACGTAAACCTCTTGACCCAGAAGATAACGGTGAAAGCCCTAGAGAATTGGAGATACTTCGAGGAGAAAGCGGAGACAATAATTGAAGAGCGTAGACGGCTCTCTGAGGCTCTAAAACGAATCGAAGGGGTTGAACCCTACCCTTCGAAGACAAACTTCCTCCTCTGTAAGGTTACAAGAAGGGGGTTACCGGTTTCTGAACTTAAAGAGAGGCTGAAGGAAAAGAGGGTTCTAGTGAGGGATGTGAGTGACCGTCCACTCCTTGACAATTGTTTTCGGGTCACTGTTGGGACGAGAGAGATGAATGAAACATTTATATCCTCCCTAAAGGAGGTTCTGGAAGAGACGCCTTGAAAGAGAGATACCGCTGTTTGAACTCGAAAAGACAGATTTATCTCAAAGAGAACTCCCAAGAAGCCTTGAGGGATATCCAGCGTCTAGTCCTGGACTTCGACGGGGTTATAGTGCAGACTAAGGACTCCTTCAGAAAGAATATAGTGAGAGTCGTGGACTACTACTTCCACGATATAATGGGACTAGACGACGAGAGGAGCCTCCTCATAGATCTAGGGGACGTCCAAGACTTCAAGGACTCGGGAATGTTCAACAACGACTGGAACCTAACATATGCCTTCATCCTCTATCACCTTGCCGCAATACTGAGATTAATAGAGGCAAGAGGCGCCCTTCCAGAATTCTGGAGGAGATTCGGTTCTTTCAGATTCAGAGACCTACCAACAACAGTGAATTGCCTAAAGGAGGTAGGCGGCTACATTAACAGTTTAAGGATTAGCACTCGCAGATTATCCTCAGAGAAGTCAGATACCCGATTCGGTCTCTCCTCTTTCCTATCAAGGTCCAGAGGAGGCGATAGGAAGTTCATCGAAGAGAGCATCGAAACCTTCCTTCCGGAACCTCAAGATAGGTGGTTGTCTCTCATTAAGGAGATGGCCCTCTACAAGGACGAAGGAAGCGACATCGTAAAGAGACTCTTCGAAGAATCCTACCTCGGCATAGACCTGTTCAAGACGTTCCATAAAACTGAGCCTTTCTTCAACTTTGAGGAGAGTTTCATGCTCCGAGAGAGTTTCATACCCACAGTGGAGACTCTAGAGACTCTTAAAGTTCGATTCGGGCCTCTTCTTATATACTCTGAACGAACTAAAGCTCAGGCATTGTATCATCTTCGGAGGAGTGAAGCAGTTAACTTCTTTTCTGAGAATATGATCTTCTTCGATGATATATTAGAGCTTGAGAAGAGCCTCAACCGCAGTTTAACCGGTCAACGAGTTCAACTCGGAAAGCCGGACCCCACCGTCTTCTTAAACCTCTTAAAGAGAACTTCCACAGGCGATTTCCCCGTCGCTTATGTTGGCGATACGATAGCTGACGCTCTGATGGTAGAGAACGCCAAGAGAAGGGGTCGCAGAAATCTGCTCTTCTTCGGTCTTATCTGCTCCTCTCATAAGCCCAACCGCCTAGTGAAAAAGTATAAAGCGATGGGTGTGGATGTAATAGCGACAGATATGAACGATCTTCCCTTGATCTTTGCGTCTCTGGAGGAATGGAAGGGTGGAGAAGCGTGAGGCGACGGTTAAACGGAAGACCACCGAAGTGGACATAACTCTCTCTCTCAACGTGGATGGAAAAGGGAGCGGAGAGGTTGATACTGGAGTTAAGTTCCTCGATCACATGCTCTTAACACTGACTAAGCATTCTCTATTCGACTTAAAGGTCAAAGCTATGGGTGATCTTGTACACCATGTTAGCGAGGACGTAGCATTAGTTTTCGGTGAAGCCTTGAGAAAGGCTTTAGGGGAGAAAAGAGGGATACGCCGATTCGGCTACGCCTACGTGCCTATGGACGACTCTCTCGCTAGGGCTGTTGTGGACTTGAGCGGGAGACCCTATGTGAGCGTAAAATTAAATCTCCATTTAACTGAAACAGAGGATATGAAGATAGAGGATATAGAGCATTTTTTCCTCTCTTTAGGTGAAGCCCTTAAGGCAAACCTCCACTTAGAGGTGCTTTACGGAAGCAACGATCACCACAAGATAGAAGCTGCTTTGAAGGCTTTAGCCCTCTCCTTCAGAGACGCCGTAAAGATTGAACCTAGAATAGCTGGAGAGACTCCAAGCACTAAAGGGGTGTTATGAAGTGTGCCGAAGATCGCTATAGTAGACTATGGTGTAGGCAACCTTCGGAGCGTAAAGAACGGCCTCGAACGGGCTGGCGCGGAAACCACCATAACTCACTCTCCTCATGAAATAGCTAAGTCTGACGCTCTGATCCTCCCTGGTGTGGGCGCCTTCATACCCGCCGTAAAGAACCTCCAACCTATCAAGAGGGAGGTCTTGAACCTAGTAGGAGAAGGGAAGCCCCTCCTGGGCATATGCCTAGGAATGCAACTCCTCTTCTCCAGAAGTTACGAAGGAGGCGTGACCGAGGGCCTAAACTTCTTCGAAGGAGAGATAGTCCCTCTACCGAATACAGTTAAGACACCTCATATGGGGTGGAATGCTCTCGAAATTGTGAAGGACAACCTCCTCTTAAGTGGAATAGAGGATGGAGCCTACGTCTACTTCGTCCATTCTTACATCCCGAAGGTAAAGGATACTAGAGACGTAGTGGCTTACACGGATTACGGCGTGAGTTTTCCCTCTGTCGTAGCTTCCGGTAATGTCTACGCTACTCAGTTCCACCCTGAGAAGAGTAGCGATAATGGTTTGAGAATTCTCAAGAACTTTGTTGAGATAGTTAAGAGGTGAGCTTGGTGCTGGTGATACCTGCGGTTGACCTCATGAAGGGGAGGTGTGTGAGGCTGATCCAAGGCGATCCTGAAAGAGTGAAAGTTTACTTCGAAGACCCAACGGAGCCTGTGAGGATGTTCGAGGAAGAAGGGGCGGAGCTCATCCACGTTGTAGATCTAGATGCAGCGATAGGTCTCGGTGAGAATCTGGAAGCCATAAGGAGGATAAGGGAGACTTCCTCCGTCGATATCGAAGTTGGCGGTGGAATCCGTAGCCTTCAAAGAGCTGAAATCCTCCTCAATTTAGGTATTAATAAGGTAATTTTCGGAACAGTGTGCGTGAGGAACCCGGAAGTGGTTAAAGAGGCGGTAAGAAAGTTTGGTTCAAACCGGGTAATAGGCGCGATAGATGCTAGGGAGGGGAAGGTTGCAATTGAGGGCTGGCGCCTCCTATCTGAAATGTCTTACCTAGAACTAGCCCATTCCTTAGAGGATATAGGCGTTGGCGCTTTACTCTTCACTTCCGTCAGCGCCGACGGTACACTCAGCGGACCGGCTTTAGAACGGACACGGAAAATAGTCCAATCAGTGAAAGTTCCAGTCATCGCCTCGGGTGGAGTTTCAAACTTAAAAGACCTAAGAGAGTTAAGTGAAATTGGAGTTTGGGGCGCTATCGTAGGCACCGCCCTGTATGAGGGAAGGTTCACTCTCAGAGAGGCTTTGGGGAGTGTGAGAGGTGTTAGCTAAAAGAATAATTCCATGCCTTGATGTGAAAGACGGGAAGGTTGTAAAGGGTGTTAGGTTCGTTAACCTAGTGGTGGAAGGCGATCCAGCCGAGCTCGCAGTCCGCTATGAAGAGGAAGGCGCGGATGAGATAGTCTTCTTAGATATAACTGCCTCCTATGAGAGGCGGGGAATAATCTTAGATGTAGTGAAGAGAACAGCTGACAAGGTCTTTATGCCCTTCACGGTTGGCGGTGGAATCCGTAGCATAGAGGACATAAGGAATATTCTCCAAAGCGGTGCAGATAAAGTATCTATCAATACCGCCGCCGTAAGAAATCCCAAGTTGATTACTGAGGCAGCAGAGATCTTCGGGAGTCAGTGTATCGTTGTGGCTATAGACGCGAAGAGAGTTTACGTGGATGGTCCGGTAGAGGGTAAAACTGTTGTAAGTACGGCAAAGGGGATGTGCTGGTGGGAGGTTTACGTGGAAGGTGGACGGGTGCCCACTGGAATCGACGCTATTGAATGGGCGAAAAAGGTCCAGAGGCTTGGTGCTGGAGAGCTTCTTCCAACGAGTATGGACTGCGACGGAACTCAAGCAGGTTATGACATTGAACTGAATAGGATCATGAGTGAAGTGACCGGTCTCCCTTTAATAGCCAGTGGTGGTGCGGGAAATCTAGAACATATATATGAGGTGCTCACTAAAGGGAAAGCAGACGCGGCTCTGGCGGCATCTATATTTCACCGTTCAATTTATCCCATCAGGGAGGTTAAGGAGTATCTGGCTCAGAGGGGAGTCCCAGTTCGTCTATAATAGAGAAGGTTTAATTGATGTTGAAGATGACGGAAGAGGAAGCTCAAGCCTTTATTGAAAAAATGAATTTCGAGAAGATGGGCGGTCTAGTGCCAGTTGTCCTTCAAGACCACTCTACTAAGCGAGTCCTCATGCAGGCCTTTATGAACAAGGAAGCGCTACGCTTAACGTTGACTACTGGGTACATGCACTTCTGGAGTAGGACTCGCCGGAAAATATGGATGAAGGGTGAAACGTCGGGTCACTATTCCCTCGTTCAGAATGTTATCAGAGACTGCGACGACGACGCCCTTCTCTTCCTAGTAAAGCAGATAGGCCCCATCTGCCACACAGGAGAAGAGTCATGCTTCCACAAACCATACTTACCCGTTGAGGAGAAAACTTAGGGAGCGAGAGAGAAACGTCGCTGCCATCCCTGATTCGTGTCTCCATAGGCTCCGCGATTCTCCTCGGATTGACAGATGGAAGATTAGATGCCAAACCGACTACCATCTATCTCCTCACGTATAGAGAAGGGAAGTGTCTTGCCAACTGTGCCTTCTGCCCCCAAGCCCGTGAAAGTGGAGGTCGAGCGGATATGCTCTCCAGGATCACTTGGCCTCCCTTCGACACCGTGAAGGTCATAGAGAGCATATCAGAAGTCTTCAAAAAGGGACTCGTCAAACGGGTCTGTGTCCAAGCTCTAAATTATCCAAATGTAGCTGAAGAGTTGCGGGTCTTTGTTAATAGGCTTAAGTCCTCTTGTGGTATACCGGTCTCCGTTTCTTGTCCTCCCCTTAATCGGGAGGAGATGGTAAAGTTGGCGGATGCGGGGGTTCAGAGGCTTGGTTTCCATCTAGATGCCGCCACTAAGGAGATCTTCAATAGAGTCAAGGGAGTAGATGCTAGAGGTCCCTATAGATGGGAGAGGCACCTTGAAGCGTTGAAGTTGGCTGTGGAAATTTATGGTGAAGGACGGGTGAGCACCCATTTCATAGTGGGTTTAGGTGAGGAAGAGAAGGATGTGGCTAGTATGATCCAGTGGTGTGTGGATGTAGGGGTCCTTCCCAGTCTCTTTGCTTTCACTCCGATCCGCGGGACTCGTCTAGAGGCTTCCTCGCCTCCAGATGTATGCTCCTATAGGAGGCTTCAACTGGCGAGGTATCTTTTAGTCCACAAAAAAACTCGTTTTGACCGTATGAACTTTGATGATAGAGGGCGAATAGTAGATTTCGGCTTCCCTGTGGAAGAGTTATGGCGATTAAGCCTCTCGGGTAAACCCTTCCTAACGGCTGGATGCCCCCACTGTAATAGACCATACTACACCGAGAGACCGCGTGGCCCCATATTCAACTTCCCCAACTTGGATGTCTGGAGGTCACGTAAGAAAGAAGAAATGAAAACAATACAGAGATGTCTAGAGTTAAAGGGATGAGAAGGGGAACTAGTCCTTTAACTCCCCTTTTCTGTTGAGGCTTAATACTTGAGGTATGAACCCTTGCCTTAGAGCGTGGTCAGCTAAAACGAAGGCGACGGAGCATTCTACGACGGGAACTGCCCTTGGCACAATGCAGGGGTCATAGCGCCCCTCTAAGATCAGGTCCGTCTCTTTCATGGTTCTCAGATCGACTGTTTTCTGTTTTCTGTTTATAGACGCTGTGGGTTTGAAGGCTACTCTGGCAACTAAGGGCATTCCAGTGGATAATCCTCCTAGGATTACACCAGCGTTATTCGTGGTTGTTACAACTCTACCTTCCCGTATTATGTACTCGTCATTGCTCTCCGACCCCTTCATGGAAGCCGCTTGAAACCCAGCTCCAAACTCCCCTCCTTTCACCGCGGGTATGTTGAAGAGCATCTTAGCCAGGTCCCC
>CAZOCN010000040.1:0-11439 GCA_964578315.1 uncultured Candidatus Bathyarchaeia archaeon | reverse complement strand
CAATGCTTAGATATTGTGATGAAGATGAAGGCTAACCTCCACTTGATAGTATTAGTCAAGCAGGTTCCAGATATCGAGAAGGTTAAGTTTGATTATGAAACGGGGAGAATAGATAGGAGTTCAGCAGGCGCTGTAATTAACCCCTTCGATTTGAATGCGCTGGAAGCTGCTGTACAGATAAAAGAGAAGCTGGGTGGCTCAGTAACGGCCATAAGTATGGGGCCTCCCCAAGCTGAGTCTACTCTCAGAGATGCCTTAGCAAGAGGCGCTGACAGGGCCATCCTACTCACGGATAGAAGATTCGCTGGAGCCGATACACTAGCCACCTCCTATACTCTGGCCGGTGCCGTCAAGAAACTAGGGATCTTCGATCTTATTCTATGCGGGGAGAAAACCATCGATGGGGACACTGCCCAAGTTGGAGCGGAAGTCGCTGAGCATCTAGGAATACCCCACGTAGCATATGTGGATGAGATAAAGGAGGTATCAGACGATAGGATAGTTGTCTCATCCAAAATAGGAAGATACTACTACACTTTTGCACTAAACTTTCCGGGCTTAATCACCGTAACCAAGGATGTAAACGTACCGAGGCTCCCCAAGTTAAAGGATAAACTTCGAGCAAGAAAGGCGGAGATAGAAGTCTGGAATGCAGAAGACCTCTCAGAAGTCGCCAGCGTCGAGAAATTCGGTTTCCCCGGTTCGCCAACGCAAGTTATCAAGGTTTTTACACCCTCCGCTGAGGAAAGAAGAGGCGTCATCTTTAGAGGCGCTCCAAGAGAATTAGCGGAGAAACTCGCAGGGGTCTTAGAAGAGTTGGGTATGTTGAGGTGACAGTGGAGGAACGAGAGATATGAGTGTGATGGTATTTGCGGAACAAGAAGACGGGAAAGTTCATCAAGTTACCTACGAGTTGCTGGGTAAGGGAAGAGAATTAGCGGAGAAATCGAAGGCGATGCTCTCCAGCGTTTTATTGGGTTATCAGGTGGAGAAGGAAGCTGAAGAGCTCATCTATTACGGTGCTGATAGAGTCTTCCTTTACGATCATCCTTCCCTCAAAGATTTCGATGTAATCCGCTACAAGGAGAACCTGGTAAGTCTGGTGAGGGAAGAGAAACCCGGGATCTTCCTTATAGGGGCGACCCGTATCGGAAGGGCTCTCGGACCAAGGGTGGCGGCTGCTCTACAGACAGGCTTAACCGCGGACTGTGTAGAGCTGAACGTAGATGAGAAGGGATCCCTAATACAGATCAGACCAGCTTTCAGCGGCAACATAATGGCCAAGATAAGGACTAAAACAAAGCCTCAGATGGCTACAGTCAGATATAAAGTTATGAAGAAGATGGAGAGGAACCCTGACAGAAAAGGGGAGATAATAAAGAAGAAAGTTAGAATAGTGGAAGAGACGGGGATCGAGATTTTAGAAAAAAGAGAATCTTCAGAGGTGGACTTGGCTGAAGCCGAGATAGTCGTCTCTTGCGGTAGGGGATTAAGGAAGCCTGAGGATATCAAGCTCATAGAGAAACTCGCAGAGTCCCTGAATGGAGTCCTCGGGTCAAGTAGACCCTTAGTGGACGATGGATGGATAAGTAAAGAGCATCAAGTCGGGTTCAGTGGAAATACGGTTAAACCTAAACTTTATATCGCCTGCGGAATATCCGGCGCCCCTCAACACCTCTTTGGTATGAGAGACTCGGAGATTATAATTGCAGTGAATAAAGACCCTTCGGCTCCCATATTCAACTTCTCCGATTACGGAGTGATCGGAGATATATACGAGGTCATACCATCCTTAATAGAAGCGATAAGGCGGAGAAAGAAACGGTAAAGAGGTTGTCGGATTGGAAGAGAAAGTTAAGGCGGAAATAGTGGAAGAGATGAGGAAAATAGTTGGAGGAGACTGGGTTGTAACCGAGAGGGATCTAATGATTGACTACTTAAGGGATGAAACAGCCGATCCGGTGTGCCCCACTCCGTCCCTTGACACCGTTTTAGTTAAACCTCTAACCACGGGAGAAGTCTCCAAGATCTTAAAGTTAGCAAACAAACTTATGGTACCCGTCTTTCCTGCTGGTGGAAGAACAGGACTAGTCGGAGGTTCCATCCCCGTAAAACCCGGTATAATTCTTTCTCTAGAGAGAATGAATAAGATCGAGATAGACAGGGACAACCTAATGGCTATTGCTGGTGCAGGGGTTACCTTAAGCGACTTGATAAAGGCTGCTGAGGACGCTGATCTGTTCTTCCCACTCCATCCCGGCGACGAAGGGGCGCAAATAGGCGGATTAATAGCCGCTAACGCAGGAGGAGTCAGAGCAGTGAAGTATGGTGTTATGAGGAGTTACGTGAAGGGCCTTGAGGTAGTGCTCCCCACGGGAGAAGCGCTGAATTTGGGAGGAGAGTTACTGAAGAATAATGCCGGTTACGACCTTATGAACCTGGTAATAGGAAGCGAGGGAACTCTCTGCGTTATAACCAAAGCCGTGATCCGACTATATCCGAAGACAAGGTTCTCCGTATCCCTCCTCATCCCCTTCAAAAATGGACGTGACGCAATAAAATCTGTCCCGGAAATATTGCAAGCTGGGATAATACCCCTCGCCATAGAGTACATGGAGACGGAGGGGCTGAAAAAAACCGCTGAGCACCTGAACGAGGAGTGGCCGACTTTGGAGGGAGAGGCTCAGCTCCTCTTGATATTGACTGGGATGAATGAAGACGAACTTCTCTCAGAATGCGAGCAGATATCGGAAATCTGCCAGAAGAACAACTCCTCCGAGGCTGTCCTCGCTGAGACAAGGGAGGAGCAGGATAAAATCCTGAAGGTACGGAGTAATATCTATACAGTGATGAAACCAGAAGTCTATGATATACTGGATGTGACGGTGCCTCCAAGTAAACTAGCTATGCTCGTGGACAGGATAAATGAGATAGAAGAAAGGCATGGTATTCGTCTTCCCATCTATGGACACGCTGGAGACGGTAACCTCCATGTCCATATAATGTGGGATGAGGGAAGAGCGGTGGAATACGCTGAGGATGTTAAAAGAGAGGTTTACGGGGCTTCTTCTGTTCTAGGTGGAGTAATCACTGGTGAACACGGAATAGGGAGAACTAGAGTTAAAGACTTTAGTTTCTTTGCAGATAAGAAAGAGATCGAACTCATGAAAGCCATAAAGAAGGTTTTCGACCCAAATGGCATATTGAATCCGGGGAAGGTTTTAGAGCTAAACGCCGACTGACTCGCCGGTGAGAGCGCTCAAACCCTTAGTATCACTTCCTCCACGTACTTCTCTAAAACCTCAGCGAAGTGAGCTATGATACTGGGAGGATATGGCTTCACGTTATTGAATGCCTTGTTTAAGGTGTCTCCTGGAACAAACTGTTGGAGTGCAAGGCGCTTAGCGCCCTTCACTAATTCACCTATTCGGGGAATATCCGCTTCATCCACAAAACCCGGAACCACCGTGCTCCTGAACTCGTAATCCACCTTCCCCCGCCTTAACATATCCACCGAATCTAAGTAATCCCTCAAATCTCCAGCCCCCAGAAACCTGTACTTCTCAGGGGAGGTTTTCACGTCTAAAGCGATGTAGTCAACATAGGGGAGGCACCTCTCTAGAATTCTAGGAAAGAATCCATTGGTATCCAACTTTACTGCGAACCCCTGCTCTTTCAGTTTCTTCAGGAAATGTGGAAGGTCAGAGTGCATGGTGGGTTCTCCTCCGGTCACTACGACGGCATCTATATGCCTCTTTCTGGAGTCTAGGACTTCGAGCACTGTGTCCTCCGTTAGAGTTGGTTCTCTTTGGCCTAAGACGAGTCTCCAATTATGACAGTAGGGACAACGGAGGTTACAGCCGGAAGTGAATAGAACAGTTGCTATCCTATCTGGGAAGTCTATAAGGCTTGTTTTCTGGAGTCCTCCGAACATCAAGGCTTTCACTTAGCTGCTACAGTAACCAAGAGTAGGGACTTGTCAAACTTTCTGCGTAATCTGAACTCTGCTTGTTTGCCGTCATTCCATTGATCTACTGGTCTGAGGTAGCCAACTACCCTGGAGTAGACCTCGCATCTAACTCCGCAGAGTGGGCATACGCTGACTTCTCCCGTGAGGTATCCATGGGTTGGGCATATACTGAAGGTGGGTGTTAATGTGAAGTAGGGTATGTGGGAATTTTCAGCAACCCTCTTCACGAGGGCGGCTGTCGCCTTCCAGGATGAAACCTTCTCACCGAGGTATATGTGGAAGACTGTTCCTCCAGTGTAGAGTGTTTGGAGGTTGTCTTGGTGTTCTAGAGCCTCGAAAAGGTCGATGTCATAATCGACTGGTAGCTGTGAAGAGTTTGTGTAGAAGGGCTCCGCCCCTTCAGCAAGATACCGTTCATTAGCCACTATGATATCAGGATACTTCCTCTTATCTATACGCGCAAGACGATAGGAGGTTCCCTCAGCCGGCGTCGCCTCAAGATTGTAGATGTTCCCGGTCTCTTCTTGATACTCTACGAGTTTATCCCGCATGAACGTTAAGGTTTTCACAGCGAACTTCAAACCTTCACGGGTGGTTATGTCATAACCGAATAGATTGAGAATCGCCTCGTTCATGCCTACCAAGCCTATCGTGGAGAAGTGGTTCTTCCAGTATTTACCGTAGACCTCCTTTATGTGACGTAGATAATGTCTAGCGTAGGGGTATAAACCATTATCCGTGAACCGCTCCAACACCTTCCTTTTTATCTCGAGACTATCCTTAGCGATATCCATCACGCCATTCAGTCTTTCAAAGAAGGAGTCCTCATCTTTCTCCAGGTAACCTATCCTCGGAAGGTTAATGGTGACTACTCCGATGGAGCCTGTGAGGGGATTAGCCCCAAAGAAACCCCCTCCCCGCTTCCGTAGTTCTCTATTATCTATTCTCAGTCGACAACACATACTCCTAACATCTTCGGGTTTCATGTCGCTATTTATGAAGTTGGAGAAGTAGGGTATGCCATACTTCGCCGTCATCTCGAAGACTCTCTGAGCCACTGGAGACTCCCAGTCGAAGTCAGACGTTATGGCGTAGGTAGGTATCGGAAAAGTGAAGACTCTCCCTTTAGCGTCTCCTTCACTCATAACAGAGGCGAAGGCGGCGTTAAGTACGTCCATCTCCTCTTGGAAGTCACCATATACGTCGTCAAGGATCTTCCCGCCCAGTATAACGGGTTCGTTCTTCATGAAGTCTGGGACTCTCAAGTCTAACGTTACGTTGGTGAAGGGCGTCTGGAACCCCACCCGTGTCGGTATGTTCATGTTGAAGAAGAACTCCTGAAAGGCCTGTTCCACATCTTTCTCGTCTAATCCGTCGTAACGGATGAAGGGAGCTAGGTAAGTGTCGAAGTTACTGAAGGCCTGTGCGCCAGCAGCCTCCCCCTGTAATGTATAGAAGAAGTTAACTACTTGGCCTAAGGCTGTTCTGAGGTGCCTCGCGGGTTTACTCTCTATCTTCCCCGGAACGCCGCCGAAACCGGAGAGCAGCAGATCACGTAAGTCCCAGCCAACGCAGTAGGGTCCGAGTACTCCGAGGTCATGGATGTGTAGGTCTCCGGAGAAGTGAGCTTCGCCTATATTCGGCGGATAAATTCTCGTTATCCAATATTTCGCTATAACGGTGGAGGAGAGGTAATTATTCAACCCTTGCAGCGAGTAACTCATGTTAGAATTCTCACGAACACGCCAGTCCTCAACCTCGAGATATCTATCAACTAAATCCGCTGAACTTAAGAGAGCGGCAAGCTCCCTCAAGTCTTGATGCTGCTTCCTGTAAAGAATGTAAGCCTTTGCCGTCCTGGCGTGTCCATTCTCTATAAGGGTTTTCTCAACTAAGTCTTGAATCTCTTCTACCGTAGGAACTCCATCCTCACCAAAGCGCTTCTCCAGTTGCCTTACAACCTGATCACTCAGCCGTTCAGCAAGCTTCCTATCTTTGCCGCCGACGGCCTTAGCAGCTTTCCATATGGCATTTGTTATGCGACTTTGATCGAACTCTGCAAGCCTGCCATCTCTCTTCCTAATGTACTTCATCTTCTAACCTCCCTCAGTACAGCTCGGAAATCCTCCGGCTCTTCAAACCTCCTATAGACAGAGGCGAAACGAACATAGGCTACCCGATCAAGGCTCTTTAAATATTTGATCACGAGGTCTCCTATTTCCTGCGATGTTACTTCCTCTTTTCCCTGCGCCATCAAATCCTGCTTAACTCTCATGGCGAGGTCTCGAATCTGCTCTAGGGTTACAGGTCTCTTTTCACAGGCCTTCTGAAGTCCCCTTATGATCTTCTCTATGTCGAAGCGTTCTATTCTGCCATCCTTCTTTTTAACCATGAGCTGGTAACTCTCTATGTACTCATAAGTTGTGAAGCGCCTTCCACACTCTAGACATTCCTTCCTTCTCCTTATCGTGTTGTTTTGTGAATCCCTCGTCTCAAGAGTTCTAAGCTGCTCAGACCCGCAGTACGGACATTTCATGATCAACCCTCACTTACCAATAATAGTGTTTCTTAGACACGTTAAAACACTACATATAGTGTAAACATGCACTTTTAAGGTTTTATATTATGCTACTAATAATATAGGAAACACGGGAGCGTAAAGCTTCAAATCCGGCAGCCCTTTTTCCAAATGATCTAGAAGGGCAATTAACTCGATATCTCTATATGGATTCTTTCGTCTCCCTTCCTTGTTACTCCCTTTAAAGATGAAACCATACCCATGACCGAGTTGTAGATAATTTTGGATACAAAGGGTTGAATTGGGACTTCGAGACCATCTATTGTTATTCTAGTCTTAAGTTTAGATCTAGCCTCAAGAACCTTACAGTCCTCCAAGTTGGCATTTCCCTCATATATCTTCCTAGCCATCTCCTCACATGATGAATACCCACACTTCCCGCAATTCAAACCCGGAAGCTGATTCAAGATCTCCTCTATCTTTCGTTTCCTCTCAACGAATTCCAACGCTAATTCAGCAATCACCGAAGATTCCTTCTTTAAGTCTAGGATCTCCTTGCTTGGAGGGTCGAAGGAGCAGAAGGCGAGGGTCTCCCCTTTCACTTCCTTCTTATAATACTCGTACTCCTCATCACTCCTTACGCATATTATCTTCCCGATCTCTTCGTCGTCTCTAGAGATCCATGAAAATCCCTCGAGGAGTAGTACATCAGCCTCCGATATGAATCTGGATAGTCGATTTAGCGAGAAACCTCTAACGCCGTCCCTTATGATGATCGCCATCTCCTTGTCAGAGACGCTAATAACAGGATTAGCTCCTGCTATAGAATGTCTCCAAGTGTCCTTTCCCTTCTGATCCAAAGAGAAACCTTTCCGGCTG
Organism: uncultured Candidatus Bathyarchaeia archaeon; assembly: GCA_964578315.1. GTDB lineage: Archaea > Thermoproteota > Bathyarchaeia > Bathyarchaeales > CAZOCN01 > CAZOCN01. The sequence goes on along the minus strand of CAZOCN010000040.1, from coordinate 4,072 downwards.
ATGTGTTTAACTGCAGCAACCCTATACCCTTCCTCAACCATTCTTCTAATTAGTGCCTCCATAACAGTAGTCTTTCCGGAGTCTTTATGACCTAAAACTGCTATGACCGGAACCTCATACATGGATACTCATCCCTCCAAGCTAACTTGACTTCTCATAAATTTTATATAACATTAAAAGATATTGGCATGCAGTTTAGTCTGTAATGCTGGAAATAACCAATGTTATGGTTTAAGAGATTAAGTCTCATTTCAGCATTATTGATTATTTTGCTCTCGGTATTCACTCCAATGTTCCAGATTCAAACTAAAAGCGTCGACTCGCGATGTTTAGGGTCAATTTCCTACGCATCCTCAGAAACTGATACGCGCATTACAGCTAGCGATTTTGTAGATCTTCTTGAAACAAATTTTAGAAAGGAAATAATCGATAAGGCTGGTCCGCTTGGCGACAAGAGAGACTTTGTTGAGATGGGCGACGTAGGTTTCTCTTATAAGTATAAGAAGTATAGCTGCGCAGCTTGTTGGTTTCCTGAATATCAATGTCTCCTTCCAACATATGCGTCACGTGCTTACTACTTTCATGTAGACTTACCAATCGAACTCGGAAATTTTGGATGGGTATCAGCGGTTAAGATTATGTATGGACAGCCAGTGGGCGCAGCTCTTGATAATTGGGCGGATATATGGATCAGCGTGGATAGGCTGGATAGGGCTGGCTGCGAGAAAGGTAGTTGCAAGGAATGTACATGGGAGGAAGCGTTTCAGGCGTACCTAAATCTAGAACAGAATAAGGGTGCCAGCATAAAAGATTATGGAGGCGTGAAAATCTTGGATGCGGAGCAAGAGTGCACAATTGAGCGAATAAATACTAAGGGAGAAAAATATCCAGTACACTGTTACCTTCATAGGCGGGAGATACATACTGACCGTATAATTACTTATGACTGGAATACAGAGTTCGGAAACCTCTGTCCAGATGGATGCTGGGCTACTATTCGTGTGGCAATATACCATGAAAGCGATAGATCGATCGTTGAATTGGCAGATTTAAAAGAGGATTTCGAGGACCTATGGGACTTTGTCTTAAGGATGTGCATGAAAACTACTCCGCCAATAGTAGTAGAGGGCTCGGGTGCACCTACACCAAAAGCTTTGAAGGCTTACTTCACCTATTCCGTCTCAGGATTAACCGTCACCTTTGACGCATCAACCTCCACTGGAGACTTTGAAGGAATGAGAAGTATAGATATCTATTGGTGGGAAGGAAAAACCAAAGATGGAAAACTAGCTTTCTTAGAACGAGGCGGACCAGTTATATCTCATGAATTCAGCAAACCAGGCGTTTACATCGTGAGGCTAACTGTCAAGGACAGAAATGGAAACGAGAAAACTTTCATCCAAGAGGTTAAGGTCGGTGTCGCGTCTCTTCAGGTTTCAGTTAACCCCTCCACCTTTCAAGCTTCTACTAGTGAGCAGGAGCTAGAGATAACCGTTAAGGTTATCGATCCAGATGGGAAGCCTTGTAAGGCTTTGATTGACTACGAAGCAAAGATGGAGCCTCCATTAATTTATGAAAGTGGAATGGGAGAAACTGATGAGAGTGGAGTTATAACGTTTAAGAAGACTTTACCACCTCTCTACTCTCAAGTGACTTTTTGGTGTAAGGTAAACGGTTTGAACGTATTAGACTTCCACGGAGTCTTAAAGGTTAAAGTACACGCCTTCGCATCGGGTTGGGCGGCTTGGGAGGCAGAGAAAGTCGTAACTATTGATGTAACCTTTCAGAAGCCTAATATTGAAGTGTCCACTTGGTGCTACGAGGACGACGAAAACATCGTAGCTAGACTTGACTACGCAAATGAATATAAGACAAGAGACTTCGAGAGATTCAGTGTACATTTAACCGGAGAAATCCGTAACGATTATCCAGTTTCTATGAAGCTATGCATATTTTCTGGTGGAAGCAAGATTCCGATAAATGATCAAGGCAAATATGAAATTACGTTAGGTTCAACACCTATCTGGGAACAACTATCTACTAAGGTAGATATCTGGCCGAATGTAGAGTTAAACAATCAAAAATTTGTGAAGATACTCATGTATCAAGATATAGTAACTGAGCTTACGGAAGAAGCCATTCGTGTTATCATTCAAGTAATTCCAGGCGGAGAGACCATTAGTAGAACTGTTACCGAAACTCTCCTCGCCTACGACATATTCGTGAAGATAAGAAACTCAGTGAAAACCAAACTGAAATCTGGCGGCTTCTCACTTTTAGATGCCCCAGGATTAATACTCACCGCGATCGACGAACATAAAGAAAAGGTTTTAGAGACTCTAAAAAAAGGGTTAGAATCCCTCAACTATAAGAAACTGGCTGCCTCCCTCACCTTAAAAACCCTAGAATACGCCATCAAAACTTTATCGTTAAGTTGGGAGTTAGGTATGTTCATCTACAATATATACAGTACGCCTGCTGTAACTGAAGAGAGATGGGTAGTCACGGTGATTATGCCCACAAAATAAATTTGACGAAGGAAAAGTTAGATGAAGGACCATAGATTCCTTAAAAAAATCATTTTGCTTCTCGCATTCATATTGATAGTAAGCCAAGTGAATAACTTAATCTATCAAACGTTTACTGAAAGCCCAGAGGTATCATACCTATTCATGACAGACTACCAGTCGCTGAATACCGCTTCCGTAAACATCAATATAACATTTTACAATTCAAACGTAGCGGACATACTAAGAATGATAATCGAAGAAGACCAAACCTCATTTGAGGATTCCCTAAAGAGATCCGTAAAGACTCCAGAAGAGGGAGTGATCAGCGATTTTAAAATCAGTTACTTCGGCTTAGAATCTGATGGTTCGCCGCTTACGATTTTGATTACGTTCAGAGAGGAGGGAACCTTATTTAAGAAAACGGATGAAGGAGTCTACTATAAGAATGGACAACTAATGAACTCGAAGGAAGGAATCTCAGTCACCTATAACATCGCACTTCCGGAAGGATACACCGCTAAAAACGTAGCTCCGGAAGCAAAGATAATGTTTGAAGAGGAAAAAATGCATTTGGTATGGGAGAGAGAAACAACTGAGGCTGAAACATACTATTTCGAGTTAACTAGGATCCAAGTTCAAGACCTAAAACTATACAGAACAACTCAAGACGCTGCAATTAATTTTGAAGAAACCACAACCTTCAACACAAACGACGAATATGTAGCAGCTTCTGTCAAAGTAATCAACGGATCAAAAACCGACGAACTAAAATGGCTCTTCATTGGACCGAACGACATAAGATATGAAGACTCCTACAAGCTAGGAAAAGACGGAAACGACTTTTACGGATACACGTTACCGCTCAATTTTTATGATCCAGAGAAGATAGTTGGCTCATGGACAGTGACCTTGTATGTAAATGGCTTGAAGACTTTAGAAGCATATTTCACCGTGGAAAAGGCTCCTGAAAGAGGTCTCATAACGATAGTAGATCATGCATTATGTAAGAACGTAGAAGACGGTGAACCAGTAGATATTACATCCACGTTCACAAATGACGAAGTAGTGTATTGTTGGCTTAAAATTCAAAATGGAACCTTAGGAGACCAGATAGACTGGTTCTACATAGGACCGTTCATGGCCAACGCCTCTTACATTCTTGAGTGGAGGGGTGACGGCGTATGCTACTCCACGTTAGACTTAAGCCAGTATAGCCCGGAGGACGTGGTGGGCAAGTGGATGGTGGTCGTATACGTAAACGGGGAGCAAGCTCTGACAGACTATTTCGATGTTGAGGAGCGACCTAAGGGTTGGCCGTGCATAATAGCGACGACGACTTACGGCTCGGAGCTAGCGAGCGAAGTTCAGTTCCTCAGAGGGTTCCGGGATAAATTAGTTATGTCGACGTTCGCCGGAAGCCAGTTCATGCGTGTATTCAACGCTTGGTACTACTCGTTCAGCCCTACAGTGGCAGCATTCATAGCTCAACATCCCACCTTAAAATCAATCATGAAGGCTGTGCTTTACCCCTTACTTGGGATATTGCATCTATCGTGGGCAAC
>CAZOCN010000039.1:0-11461 GCA_964578315.1 uncultured Candidatus Bathyarchaeia archaeon | reverse complement strand
TGATTTTCTTAGTCTCTATCGCCCCAATATCCTTCAGCCAATCCCAGCCTTCAATTCCAAGCTTTTCAACAATCGTTATAACCTTCCTAGCCCTCCCAACCACACCGTCGTTCACAACACGTAAAGCTCCTCCTCTAACTCTATTTGTCTCTATACGTGGGAGATTGCGGAATGACGAGACTTCAACCGGGTCCGTCTCCGTACCAGTTACTTCAACAGGCAGATAACTTATCGCGTTCCTCAACTCGTTATCTGAGACGTGATACTGAAAACGGGATACAGACCGCTCATAGAGCCTCATCTCCTCAATAAAACGTCCGATCTCCTCTTCAACTGGTTTATACCGGTCTAAATTCAGTTTTTTACGAATGAAATCCCCTATTACAAGGGTTAAAGCCTGGTCTGTGCCGCCAGCTGAACGTATGGGACCAGCGAAATAGATGGCTAAGTATTTCGAGTTATCGAAGTTTCTTTTAATAGAAACTTTAGATACTCCCTGTAAAGGAGCCGCTGTAACGCCTTCGGTGAGTATCGCCAAGGACGCTCTAATCGCTTGTTCAGCAGCCTTATCTTCCTCTAGATGCCCAAACCTACCATAAATGATCTCCTCGGCTATCTTGAAAGCTAACTCTTCTCGGGAGAGAACCTTACTCAAACTCCTTATCCTATCAGCTATACCCTTGGGACCCACCAACCCCTCCACGAGAGCGGCCATATCACCGGCTATTTTAGTTTCTGGTTCTAAACTCGGGTCTAAACCTCTCTTTTTGGCGTTTAACACTATCCGATAAACTTCATTAAGGCTTTCCCTGAGTTTAGAGAAGTACTCTCGCTGAGGAGGAGTCATCTTAAAGTTCAAAATTCAACGCCTATTCTTGAAGGGGATAGTGTGAATTATTCAGCGAAAATTCTACATAGCATAATAGTCGGCCATTTTGGTTTCGGCCTCCCTGTAGACTTCTCATAAACTTTCTTCGCGATCTCTCCTCTTCTCTCTATGCATCGTTTACATTTGCTGTGCCTAAGATCGGAAGGCCCGTCGCACCTTCCACAATTCAAAATTAAAACTTCACCCATCCCGCGTAGCGTCGTCCAAGTGTACTCTTTCTCATCGTACTTGGGTTCGAAATCCGGCCAAATATCATAGATGTCGGAGCGATTGAGAGCTTTCTTCAACGCAGCAAAATAACTTTCAAAGGCTGTCAAACAATTTCGCCTCTCAATGCATTGAAATGCTATTTATCAATTCGTTAATCCTAGATTTAAAACCAGTTTTTTCAACTAAAGTTCCAGTGACAATTATATCAGCACCGGCCTCGGCGACTTCCCTTGCTTGGCTTCCTGTTGTTATTCCACCGCCCACTATCAAATGTATGTCTATATTCTCTTTCACTAATCTAATCATATCTGTACTTACAGGAGTCTCCGCGCCGGAGCCTGCCTCTAAATATACAAAGTGCATCCCGAAATATTGTGCGGCTAAGGCGTAGGCTACCGCAAGATGAGGTTTATCGTAGGGGATAGGATTTGCCTGTCCGACGATACTAACCGCACTATTCCCTCCTACAATTATGTACCCCATAGGGATGGCCTCGAGATTAAACTTCTTGATGAGGCGGGCTCCAAGCACCTGCGCGCCTACAAGGTAGTAAGGATCAGATGAATTGAGGAGGGACATGAACCAGATCGCATCGGCATATCTGCTTATCCCCGTTATATTATTCGGGAAGAGAATCACAGGTATCTTCACGGAATTTTTAATAGAGGTTACAATGGAATCCAATTGGGATGAAAGAACCAGTGTAGAACCACCTATCATAATGGCTGCTGTATTTGAAGCCTCCGCTTCAACAGCTATAGTCGAAGCCATTTGAGGATTGACGTTTTCTGGATCGATTAAGGTAATGTGGATCGTCCCGTGTCTTTTTATTTTATCCAGTAGATACTTCTCGACTTTTCCAATCATCAAGAATCACACATCACAACTCTTTTTTTGAATACACTTTATCAATGAACTGACAGTAGACATCAACCTCGCGTAGCACCCCCTTCACGGGAATCTTATCCGTTAAACCACAATTGCCACACTTTAAATTCGCCATCCCTTCCTTTCTTGAAATAGTGACCGTTATAGCTTCTTTACCACACTTCGGACATAAAAAGAACTTAGGTAAACGTTTCTTAGGAAGCTTTAAGACTTTCCTTCTTCTTCTACCCATGCGAAATCAACACGCAATTGATACAAAGATAACTCTTAACCCTTTCTCTCCTTTAAGACTTAATAAATTTTCAGCATAAAGCCTCGATATTCTAGATTCAACATCATAGGACATTAAGTAAGACTTAAACTATATTCACATTTAGCAATACAGAACGCAAAATGACTCATTTCCCTTTTATTAAAAAGAAGATGAATGGTTCATTTTAGTCTTATAGTTTCGAGAATTCCAGGAACTATCGCGTTTAGTTTGTATTTTCTCCTTAATAACTCACATAAACTTAGACTCTTCGATTTTTCACCATGACCAATTATTATTCTCTCCGGAGAAGATGCAACTCTACGTAGGTAGCTCAGTATCTGTCTCCTATCAGAGTGCCCAGAAAAACCTTTCACAGTCTCAACTTCCATATCGATCTTCACGATATCCAACCTGCCTTCACTATTCATCATCGGCGCCTCTTTCAGGCCTTTTTGCACTCTTGACCCTAGGGTGCCCTCAATTTGGTAGCTCACGAAAGTTATCGCGTTTCTCTTATCCGGAGCTAAGTATTTGAAATACTCGATTACTGGGCCGCCCTCAAGCATGCCAGAAGTTGCGATGATTATACTCGGTTTTCCCTCAGCTATTTCCTCTCTCGCGCTTGGATGCTCTACAATCGTGAAGAAATCCGATTTGAAGGGGTTAATTCCTTCATTGAGTATGCTATTTTTAACTCCCTTTGAGAGATACTCTGGAAAGGCTGTATGAATGGCCGTTGCCTCTGAGATCATTCCTTCGATGAAGACGGGAACTTCCTTCAGCATATTTTTCCGCATATAACCATCAATAACGAGCATGATCTCTTGCGCTCTTCCTACTGCGGGTACAGGGATCAATACTTTACCGCCACGTTCAAGTGTTCTATTCAAAATCGCAATGAATTTCTCTTCGGTTTCCTTTCGAGAAGGCATAATATCTTGTGGTCCACCGTAGGTGCTCTCGGTAAATATGGTCTCCACTCTAGGAAATTCGGTAGCCGCGGCCTCCAGAAGCATGGTCTTCGCGTATTTGAAGTCTCCTGTGTAAACGATATTGTGAAGGCCTTCTCCTATATGGATGTGTATAATGGAGGAGCCTAGGATATGTCCTGCATTGTGTAGAGTTAATCTCATATCTGGAGCTATGTCTGTGACGACTCCGTATCGGAGGGGTATGGTATGTAAAATGCAGTCTTTTATGTCCTTCTGGTCATAGGGAGGGACTAAACCTTGTTTCGCCAGAACGTCGATGTAGTCTAGTTGAAGGAGGGACATGAGATTCAAGGTTGGAGCTGAACAGTAAACGGGTCCTTTGTAACCGTATTTAAAGAGGAAGGGGACAAACCCGCAGTGATCTAGATGGGCGTGGCTGATGATCACTGCATCGAGGGAATCCAAATCGAATTGAGGGGCGTCTATTCTCGGGAATCTACTTAATACTTTTTCAGATCCTAAATTGACACCACAGTCTATTAGTACACTACTCTCCCTAGTCTGAACCAGAAGCGCTGACCTTCCCACCTCTTGGAAACCGCCTAAAGTTGAGACGCAGACTTCCCCAGAGGCGAAGGTTATAGGCCTGAATATGCGTTCTCCAACGTTTCTCAGCATACTTTCACGTTCTTTGCTCTCTTTGTGTAGGAAATGCCGGACATGCGCCATTATCATCGAGGGTATCGGTGGACTTCTGAGTATCCTTGGACGCCATTTTGTGAGACGGATTATCTCATGGAGGACCGCTCCATTTTTTCCGATGACTATGCCCGGTTTTTTGGCTTCGATTATAACTTCTCCAAGGCTGGGATCGAAGTTTATGCTGGTGATCTCCGCCTCCTTCGGGACAGCCTTCTGGATTATGGCTTCAACTTCCTTCTCTGGAAGTCTGACGGAAGGGTCTGAGCGGATCACTATTCTCTTCCGAATTAGATTTACTATATCGGCGATTACATAATTCTGTTCTATGAGAATCTCCGGCTTCTTAGTGTAAACAGCGAGTGCAGGCCCCTCATACTCTATCCTAGTTATCCCTGCTTCTTTAGGCACTAATTCGAGTATATGCTGACTTATGTCTAGCTTTTGTTTATCGGTTTCAGGCACTATCTGGAAGCACTCCTGGTCACTCTGCTAGAATACTCTTCTTCTCTTCCTCACCAAGTTCTCTATATCCTTCCCTTGTTATTATGGAGACATCAAAACTATCGCCACTGGCCGTATCTCTCTTCATGGCTGAATCTATAGATCTAACCACCACCGGGAGTATCTCTTTGATCGTTGAGTCTTCGCGGTACTTATCTTCGAGAACACCATAGGCTATGGGAGAGCCTGAACCCGTTGCGACGCACTTCTCTTCCGTGACGCTTCCAAAGGGATCCAAAGAGTAGATATGCGCACCACTGTCGTCAACTCCGCCTACAATCACTTGCGCAACTAGAGGAAACATCCTAGCGGAGAACAGGAGGTTAGCTACGAGTCTAGCAGCCGACTTCACAGGCATGGGACGCTGGAAATTCAATCGATATAATCTGGAGTTCACCTTAAGAATCTCTACTGCCTTCTGCGCGTCCGCGACGCTTCCGGATATAGTCATCGCTAGGTGGTCATCTATTTTGTAAACCTTCTTCCCTTTCTTATGGGCTATGAAATATCCCATGGTAACTCTCGTATCAGAGGCTAAGATTACCCCGTCTTTACATACAACTCCTACGGTTGTCGTACCCTTTGCAACTAGTCTGTCTATTTCGTTCTGCAATTCTTCATCTCCATTAAAATCTCAAGCTCATTAACTTCTTGAGAGAAGCTGGCGCAATTTATTGGGGAGAGGTTACATTTAAATGATTTGGATAAAAACCTAGTATAAAGCAGTTACGATTGAGATAAACTATCGAAAAATAGATATCTAGAAACTGTTATAGAGCCTTAAGGAGTTGACGTTAAAGCTTCATAGAATGCAGTTGCCCAGAGAGGTCGTTGTGGGAGAGGGCACTATAGATCTAATTCCTGGAATCTGTAAGAAACTCGAACTCAGAAAATCCGCTTTTGTAATTACCGGTAAAACCACCTACAGAATCGCTGGGAAGAGGGTTATTGACCTTCTCCAAGATTCCGGAGTAGAAGTTGACTACGAAATCTTCGGCTCTTCCTCTGAGATAAGTGACGTAAAGATTGCAGAGTCTAGGATAATTAAGGGGAAACCACAAGTTATTTTAGGGGTGGGGGGAGGAAACAAGATAGACATCGCCAAATTAAGCTCTGCCCACCAGAATATTCCATTCATCAGCGTTCCTACAGCGGCCACCCACGATGGAATAGCCAGCCCAGTTGCCTCATTCAAGAGGCAAGAGCGTCCCTACTCCATGATGGCTCAGTCTCCCATAGTTATAGTAGTTGACACGGAAGTTATCGCAAAGACCCCAAGACGCTTTACAGCCAGTGGTTGTGGCGACGCAATCGCCAAATTTACAGCTGTACGCGATTGGAAGCTTGCTCATAAGCGTAGAAACGAGTATTATGGTGGTTACGCTGCTAGTCTCGCCTTGATGGGAGCTAAGCATGTTATTGATAATGCCAAGATAATAGGGGTTGGCGACGAGGAAGGGCTGCGGGTTCTCTTAGAGGCCCTGATAAGTTGCGGTGTTGCAATGGGTATAGCGGGGAGCAGTAGACCCTGTAGTGGATCTGAACACCTCTTCTGCCACGCCTTGAGCCTCCTCAAGCCGAACTCCATGATGCATGGTGAATGCTGTGGAGTAGGAACCATAATGATGGCCTATCTTCACAATGAAGATTGGGAGTTAATCCGCAAAACCTTAGCGGTTATAGGTGCACCTACTACCGCTGAAGATTTGAACGTTGATCCAGAGCTGATAATCGAGGCCCTCAAAATGGCAGATAAGATCAGACCTGAGAGGTACACTATTCTAAACGAAAGAAAGATCACCTATGAAGTCGCAGAGGCCATCGCAAAAAGGACTGGTGTGATATAGTAAAGGCGAATATTTTAGTTCGATTTAATTTCCACTCTTACATTACTCAGTAGGATGATAGAGATGAAAGATAAGAGTTCTCCACCTTCTCAAAACAAAATAATAACCCTCGTCAGCAAGGACAAAGCTCAAGTAGGCTACACCTTCCTTTATAATGGGCCTAGCTCATCCTGTGAGGGATGCGAACGCTATCAAGTATGTATTAAAAATTTAGAGGAGGGCAGAGTATACCGCGTTTTGAAAGTGCGCAAGAGAGAGTTCCCCTGTAGGCTCCATGAAGAAGGTGTTGTTGTGGTGGAGGTTATAGAATCGGAGGTACCCGCCGCTATACAGACAAAACTAGCCATTGAAGGAGCGGTTATACCCTTCGAGAGTCTAGAATGTAACGATCAATTCTGTAAGGCTTATAATCTATGCGTGCCGGTGGGTCTGAAGGAAGGAGACCGCTGTAAAATAATTGAGGTTAAGGGAACTGTGAAGTGCCCCAGAGGCCTCCGACTCACTGAGGTTTCTCTTCAGAGGCTTCTCTCTTCCTGAAGGCTTCAATGAATACTACGGCTGAAGTTTTAGGGAAGAACTTTTGGATGTCGAGAAAGAGCCCTCTCTTAGCGAGTTGTAGTCCCTCCAAATAGAAAGCCTCTTCCGGAATTTCGATCGTCACTTCATTCCCAGTTGTTTTCACTTGAAACTTTTCTATATCAACGATGGGTAGTCTTCTGTGAATAAGCGCCTTGACCTTGTCTAGTTTTCTTCTCAAAACCTTCTTTACCGTTACTTCGTATACGAGAGTCTTACCTGCGAGGGGTGGGTTGAAATCTAACTGGACACGTCCGGAGCCTATGGTGCGGACTATTGCGAGGCGTCCATCCCACTCTATTCTCATGCCAGGAGTAGGCCTTATATCTCGGGCGGTTAACCTTCTCAGAGGAACCATCTTCACTTTTGACGGGTCTCTATTCCCGAAGGCCAGCTCCGGAGGTATCTCAACGGTTTCCTTCTCGTTAATTTTAAGACCTACAAGCTTCTCTTCAAGAGACTTAAGCATCCATCCTTCGCCGACTACAATTAATTTCGGCTCATAGAGTTCCCCTTCTCGCCAAAGTCCTTCATCCTTGGCAACACTCTCGATTGTCGTATCGAAAACTTTCCCTGTCTCTTTCACTTTTCCAGTATAATCTAATAGGATAAAGTCGCCTTTCTTTACGGGCATGTAACCACCTCAGCATCCCTCATGAACAGTTATCCCCCTCTCGTAAAAGCCTACTCATTTTAATATCTTTCTTTTATTGGGCTTAAAAGTTAGAGAGAACGACACTTTAGTCTGTCATTTCTAAGAAAGCGGGGCTTTTTACTAATAAAAAGAGGGACTTATGTTGTTTTTCTCTAGAAACTCTGCAAGGCCTCTTCCGTACTTTCGCCCTCCTCTTCCAACTCTACAGATTCGTCTACGTCAACCGCGGTTTTCTCAGGCGCCGATACAGGTGTTTTCGGTATTAAAGTTAGTAATGCTTGGTTTATCTCCTTAAGCTCCTTATTCGAGGCTTCTAGGCCCAGTTTGAGGGCTTCTGCTTGTTGATTGTAGGTGGTTTGGTCAACCTCTCCAGCAGCGTGGTAGATCTCCAAATTTGCTAAGAAGACCTCTAAAGATTTCGCTTGCTTCTCAAGTTCTCTTGCTCTCGCAGTCATCTTGTCAGTTATGTTTCTCTGGAGAGCCTCTATCTCTTTTAAGGAGCTAGAGAGTTCCTTGTTGATGTAATCATAGGTGGCTTGCGATATCTTCCCGGAGGAGAAAAGAGAATCTAGAGCCTTCTTCTTTTTCGAGATCAACTCAAGTTCGTTACTCACAACTTCGAAAGAATGTTTCCAAGATATCAAACCTTAAACCTCCCGATTATTCTGTGGTTATCCAATTAGGAAAAATAACCTTTGTTAACATCGAAGTATATTGCACCATATTTTCACCTCAAAGATCACACAGACCTCCAGAACCAAATCTATTCCACCGAGTCATTAAAAAGATAAATAGCGCTCACGCGCATATCATCAGATGTTTCACTTCACAGGGTTTTTAACCATTAAGATTGCGAATAGCTTTAAACTTTCTACATCCACTGTATCAGTGGTGAATGGAAATGAAGATAAACCTTCCTAAACCAGTCTGGTATGAAAAGGGGACGTATAAACTGGAGTTTCCGGACGAGTGGGAAGTAGAAGTTTGCGCTATGAAAGGCGATAGTAAACGTCCTCTTTCTAATCACGAGATTCAGAGAAGTTTTGAATATCCTCTTGGAACGGAGAGAATCAGCGAACTTGCAAGAGGTAAAAAGGAAGCTGTTATAATCTTTGACGACATGGCTCGAGGCACGAGAGTCTATCAATTTGTCCCCTACATCTTGGATGAGCTTTTGGAAGGCGGAATAGCGAAGGATCATATACGCTTCATTATGGCTTTAGGTCTTCACGGAGCTAGAACGCGTATTGACTTCGCTAAGAAACTGGGCGAAGACGTGGTTTCGAACTTCGCGGTTTACAATCATGATCCTTTCCAGAATTGCGTGGAATTAGGGAAGACGAGTAGAGGTACCTCGGTGGAGTTGAATAAGGAAGTGGCAAAATGTGACCTGAAGATAGGTGTAGGAAGCATAGTTGCTCACCCCTTGACAGGATTTGGAGGAGGATCAAAGATCATTCTTCCTGGTGTGTCTTCTGCAAAGACCATTTACCAGAATCACATAGTATTGGGTAGGTTCGGTTCTGGTTTAACTCCTCATCCCTCTGTTGGTTTGGGATTACATGAAGGGAATGTAATCTATGAAGATATGGAAGAAGCCGCTAAGCTGGTTGGATTAGATGTGAAGGTAGACGCTTTGTTGAATGCTAAAAGCGAAGCTACCAACCTCTTCGTAGGTGATCCGGTAGTTGAATTCAAGGAAGGCGTTAAGGCGGCGGTGGAACATTACGTAACGAAACCGTCAAGTGATGTTGACGTGGTGGTTGCTAACGTTCCTTCTAAGAGCAACGAAGCCACCCTTGCCATGTGGACCGGATTGATGTCTCTTAGAGACGGAGGAACGATGGTTATACTGGCAGATACGCCGGAAGGACAGGTAACCCACTATCTTTACGGTAAATTTGGGGTTGCCTTAGGCGGAAAAGGTTGGAAACCTACTGAAGGCCATCCTAAGATCAGAAAAATCATTGTTCTCTCTAAATACAAGGAAGTGGATCCCCTTCTGCCTATCTCATCTAGATGGAAGATGGTGTGGAAGAGGAGATGGGAAGATGTGCTGGAAGAGATTAAGAGGAATTATAAAGGTGAAGTTAAAGTTGCAGTTTACCCCTGTGCAGATATCCAGTATCCTACGGGAGGAATAGGAATTGCCTCCTCTTGACATCCTCCTTTTTTATGTAATAACGTTTATTGAGAAAGTAGTTGATGGGAAGAAAACAGGTTAAGCACCCTTGAAGAAGGAGAAAGATGGTCCTTGAGACTATGATAGATCCAGAAAACCTCTCAACACCCCTCAGAAATCCACCTAGAGATTTTCTCATCTCTTTTCCTAATCTGAAAGCTTTCACCCATTCTCCTAGTTCTTCTCTCTTTACGTAAAGGGGATGGATAACAGATTTTTGTCAAAAACTCTATTATTTAGAGTTGATCTATGCTAAAAATAAAAAATGCCCCAGAACTAGGAAAAGGGAGAAGATTATCTTATGGGATTGTGGCAGTTTCTGGATGAACTGTCCTCGAAAGCTGTCTTAAGACGTGCTATGTATGCAGCTGCGTTTACCTTCTTTTTTCTAATAGTCCTCACTCCACCAATCATTGGAATCTTCTTTAAACTGGACAGCCTAAAGGAGATCGGCGTTCATCCAGATCTCTTATCAAGAGCGCAGTCTGCTATCATATGGTCCTTTATTACGGCTTTCTCCGTATCCCTCCTCGATTTAATCGCCGGTATACCCCTGGCCTGGTTTATAGTTAGAAGTAAATCTCGGTGGGTAAATACCATAGACACGCTAGCTGATATACCCTTCATAATCCCAACTGCAGCCCTAGGTTACTCATCCCTCCTCTTCTGGAGTGACCCTGAAGGGTTGGCGGGGCTATTCGGTACCAATATGATCGTTCCCCCAGGCTTCATATTGGTTGCATTAGTCCACTTTGTATTCTCCTTTCCAGTAACTGTGAGGGTTATGGTCGGAGAACTCCTCAGTTACAATGAGGTTTATGAGGTTGCCGCTAGGACTCTCGGGGCACAACCCTTCACAGCCATAAGGACCGTTACTTTTCCGTTACTCAAACCTGCTTTGATAGCTTCCTTCTTACTCTCCTTCTCTCGTTCCCTTTCAGAGACTGGAGCCACAGTAATTGTAGCCGGTGCTTTCGAGACGGGACCAGTTTTCATAAAAAACGCTAAGGATTTAGGTCTTGAAGGACCTCTAGTCTTTGTTAGTTTTATCTTAATATTTACTTCAATCCTCGTCTTCGCATTAATAAACATATTAGGTAAAAGATTGAAATTGCCCGTTAGGAAGGCTTGGCCTAGCTTTGAGCGACTTTTAAGCGGCAGATCTTTTATTAGACTTAGGGATAGTATCACGATATTTGTCTTTATCTTCTTCGTGGTGATCCCCTCCCTATTCATCTGTCTACCTATGTCTTCAGCCTTCGTTGATGGAACCATTCACTCAGCTATCCAAGCCTCAGGTCCTTGGACTGAATTCTGGAATAGCATGGTCCTCTCTTATTCCGTCGGAATAATCGCCACTTTAGTTAACATAATCTCTGGTCTTCCCATTGCTATCTTGATCGCGAGAAAACGTCTAGGTAAGGCAACAGGGGTCATGGATATGCTAGTGAACATTCCCATTGTAGTTCCTTCTGTAGCCTTAGGAGTTTCCCTCAGCTTCTTTGGAAAAGCTCTAGGCTTCATCCCAGAATTCATACTTTTACTAATGGCGCATATAACAATAACCTACACCTACTTCGTCAGGGCCATGTCCGCCGCTCTTCAGATGCTTCCCGTTGAATTAGAAGAGGTCGCCAGCACTCTCGGCGGACATAGATTCACAATATTCAAGAAGATAACGGTCCCCCTCACAAAGTACTCTCTACTTTCCGGATCTATCCTCGCTTTTACGAGAAGCGTTGGAGAAACAGGCGCTTCAGTAGCCGTCACGACCAAGCTTAAAACTGCCCCTGTCCTATTGTTAAGTTGGATAAAAGGCTTAGTTC
>CAZOCN010000038.1:0-11754 GCA_964578315.1 uncultured Candidatus Bathyarchaeia archaeon | reverse complement strand
ATTAAAGCGTTTCCTATGGACATTGCGAGGAGTATTAAAAAGGAAAATATATCTAGTAATGGAAGAGGAATGATATTCCATAGACCTATAAAACTCTGAATCTTCGACAGGAACTCCGACAGTAAAGTAGCTAAGGATTGCCCCATAGCCAAAATAGCTATTAGTACAATGTGGAGGGGTATGAGAAGTCCTCTCAGAGAATCAGTCAACTGTTTTCTCCTCTTCTTCAAAATACCAAATTGGATGCACGTTTTGCTTACGAAGAGACTAACCTCCTCAGGGTCTCCTCCCACAGAGATTACGTCTGTGAAGATCTCAGTGTATCGCCTTATCGATTCGCTTCCCGTTTCAGCTTCAAAGAGTTTCCAACATATCTTTGGGTTCATTCGGAGGTTCAATCTCTTGTGTAACCTACGTATGTAAGAAGTTAACTTACCATAATCGTTTGTTAGAATGTTCTCAACAGCCTTAGCGGAGAGAGCTCCAACAGTAGCTATAGAGGCTCCCAAGCTTCTAATAAATGCTGGATACTGATCTTCTAGAGCCCTCACTTTTTTGAGGTATTTCTTTCCTGAAAACCCTGCGAAGAACATGACGCTTCCGGATAGTATAAAACTGAGTGGTACGGGGAAAAATACGTTCCAAAATTCCGCCGAGAAAGTGCAATTACCTTGTATTCCCTCTAGGAGACGGTAAGTAACAGAGACTATCACTAAAGAGACTGTGACAATCAATAGCGGCTTGAAGATACGCTGAAAGAAAGCCAACTTCTTAGGTCTATGCTCCATGATGTGAACGAGGGGTTGTGAGGGAGTTACAAAATAGAATAATAACACCATTGAGAGCGTTGCAGAACAGGTGAGCATCGCCGTTATCGATAGAGTTATCTCAGGCGCCGTGAGCCCGTAGAGCATAGAGGACAGGAGCATGGTCACAGAAACGAAGGCTATGGAGGTTATGAGCGAAGAGTAAGCATCATTAAACAGCTTCAGAGTCTCCATCACCCGCTCATATTTGCTTGAGAAGGAAAGGAGGAAAGTCTCGTACTCAGCCTTGAAGAACGAATCTAAGGGTTGCCCAATACTGATAGCTTGAGAGAGTCTCATCAAAAACTCCTTGAATGATGGCTCAGGTGTTTCTTGAGCAACGATCTTTGACGCTTTCGCATTACCGTACCGCCATTGCTCAGATAAGACGCTTAACCTCTTGAAGGCCTTGGCAGCGTCTCGGTACTCCTCTTTACTAGCAACTAACTTGAAGAAGTTCTTTCGTGACGCCAAGGAAGTTGAGAGCGCACTTATATATAAGAGGAATGTTGGAAAATCACTCTTTATCCTTGATGCAACTCTGCTTCGTTTGATAATTTTTTCCAATATCGGATAAAATATGAATAATGGTGCTGAGACTGCAGCTAAAACTATGAGCGTCTGATCTACATATAGGAAGAGAACCACAGCAAGAACAGCCGGAATCGCCGCTAATAAAATTCTACCAGTAATCCTTGGTTTTTCTTGTCTTCTAGTTAAAATCGTCTTCTCTTTTAAATCAACTTCTAAGTTCTTCTTCAACATTACCCTTCAACTCGCAGAAGCCTTCCTCTCTTGAGGTCTTCCAAGGCGTCTTCGATCTTCATTTTACAAGCTCTTTTGATGACCTGCCATACATCATAATAGTTCATAATGCCTTTTTCTACCATGGTTTGAAGAAATAGCGCTCTTATATCAAGCTCGTCGTATATCTTCCTAACATCCTTTCTGGGGATTCCGTGTCTCGGAGCAATTTTATACTCCAAAAGATAGCTGTTCCCAACGCCTCTGAAGATAAATTGATCGGTTACCGGATCCCAGACGAAAAGTTCAACGAAGTTGAACCTCTTCTCGATAGGATCGTAGCCTATAATCTCGTTGATGCTCAAGACTCGTCGGTCTATACGCCCCGTCACCGGATTTCGGACACTACTCTGGATAATTATCGCGTTCAAGTTATCGATGTATGTTTTAGGGACATCTATCGGGTGTCCAGTGATTCTCTGTATTAACTTTTCTACTGTAGAGGCGTGGAAGGTGGAGAGGACCGGATGCCCAGTCTGCATGGCTTGGAAGGCAACGTGTCCTTCTACCCCTCTTATCTCACCGACTATGATATAATTCGGCCTCTGTCTAAGGGCGGCTTTAAGTAGAGCGTATAGATCTACAGTAGCCTTCTCGTCTCTTGTTTGTCTTGAAACCTCCGTTATCCAGTTAGGATGAGGTAGAACAACCTCCGGCGTGTCTTCAATGGAGATTATCTTCCAATCCGGATCTATGAAGACGGTCATTGCATTTAATGTAGTAGTCTTTCCGGAAGCGGTTTCGCCAGAGACGAAGATGCTACTCCCCTCGTATAGCAGCATCCAGAGATACGCCGCCATCTTCGCGTTTAAAGTTCCAAAATTTATCAGCTGCGTTATACTCAATGGAACCTCGTTAAATTTCCTAATGGTGAAGTTTGTTCCTTTCCTGCTTATGTCATTTCCAAAGACTATGTTCAATCGAGACCCGTCGGGGAGTGAGGCGTCGACGATAGGCGTTCGGAAACTAACCGGTCTCCCTATCCGTTCACTGAGTTGTATCACAAACTCGTTGAGTTCTTCATGGCTTCTGAAGGTGATAGTGCTTTCTAGACTTCCGAAAACTTTATGTGCAATGAATATTGGACCAACTCCGTCACATGAGATATCTTCAATGTAGGGATCCCTTATCAAGGGTTCAAGAAGCCCGAGACCTATTTTTTCTCTAAGCAGCTCATACCATAAAAGCTCATAGGTCTCCTTATCAACAACGATCTTTCCTTTCTTATTTCTCTTCTCCTTTTTCTTCTTTTTTGTCTTCTTATTCTTCCCTATTTGGGTAGCTAAAAATTCTGGAAGAGCCTCGTTTTCTTCCGTTTCCTCTTCCTCTTCTTGGGTATCACCTATAGAAATAACCATCTGGAGTAACTTCTCCAGAGCCACTATCCTCTTCTCGTCCGTGTCTACTTCCCATTCTTCATCGATGTAAATTGCAATCTTGTCTTCAACTTCTTGGAGGATATGCTTCTTTTCAATCGGTAGACTCGGCTCTATAGGATGGTACTTTTTAACTTCACTATCAAAGAGTCTATAAATGTGTATGAATATGGGGTCGCCAACTGGATAAATTAAATTAACCTTCCTGAGTTTTCCTAGTTTTCTCGAAAGTTGAACGACATATTCTGGAAGGCCGAGTCTAGAACGTTTCATCCATTTATGGAGGTATACCAGTAGATGAACATTCTTTTCTACGGCCTTCTTGAATTCTCCTTCAAGCGCGTTGTAGACCTCACATGTCCTAGGATCTATACCCTTTATCTTACAGGAATCCAAAAAAGACACGTTTTGATTTACAAACGCGCTTTTCATCTCTTAATCCTCACGCTCTAGCTTGGGTTAATGGGACTATCTTCAAGCCGAAGACGGGATCTACCTCGAAGCTTATTATGTTTCCAGTGATCTTTTGGGCTCCTCTTAGCTTCGCTATTTCCAGCATCCGAACTGTCTTTTCACCAACCTCCTTAACCTTTAACGTGAAGTGTCCATCACATATTGAACGAATTCTAGCCATAAGATCGCTTTCAAAGGCGTAGGGATGTATTGTAATGATGATTGTCTTCTCGTTGTAATCTACTATGTTTCTGCATCCGGAGAAGAAATCTAAAACGTCGTTTGTTATTGCATGCGTTACTAAGTATGTCAAGGAATCGATGATTATAAGGTCTGACTTATCTTTTTCATTCAGAAAGTTCAATAAGAGCGTTAGGTGATACATGGACGTAGTGTCATCCCAGAGTAATCCCTTAACGTGTAAAGGCGTTATATTCAATTTTCCAGAGATGAAAAAGGGTGTGATATCCAATGTTATGCTAGTCATCTGAGATATCAAACTCTTGATTGTATTCTCCGTTGTTAAGTACCTCACCTTAAATCCTTGATGGAGGGCGCCATAAGTCAATTGTTGAACAAAGACACTCTTGCCGCTATCATTGACTCCTTCAACTAGATCCATAGAGGGGATGGGAATACCGCCTATAAGGCGATCAAGCTCTGAATTTCCTGTTTTTAATGCTTTCTTATTTTCCTTTTCAAATCCCATTTTCATCCTCCCTTTAAGTGTTAAAGTTCTTCTGATCCGATGCGCCATTAGGCGTGCAGAACGTCACGGTTACTTTCTTCTGGAGCATTAAAGTGTTCTCTGAGGGAAGAGTTGCCGCTATCCTTATCTTTTCACTAGGATTCCACAAACCTTTACGTTGTGTTAGAGCGATGGGATCGATAAAGTCATCATAAATCGCGTTAAGGCTCCAGGTACTAGGGATTCCACTTTGGTCGGAATATTCCAACCACACCGTTACGTAGCTTCCTGTTTGGTTTGATATGTATGTGAGAACCACGTCTATCTTCGGGAAGTCCTTCACCATTATCGAAGTAGACCCTAGGTTTGTTACGTTAAAGTAACAAGTTTCTCCCGTTTCCGTGTAGAAGTCCGTGATGTTTATGATTGTGTGTACATAGTCATAAGCGATCTCTGAATTTTCTAGAAGGCTCTTCGCAACGTCTATTCCTTCAATAAAGTAATTCACGTATAGTCCAGATGCAAAGAGGAATACCGTGCAGAAGCAAGCCATCACTATAACTGTACTGAAACTCACACTAGACCCCTCCTAGACTGAGAAAGTGTAGTCATCTGACTCGCCATTGTAAAGGACGAAGATCACGTAGTAATCATTGGAAGTTAGATTATAATCCAAATTTATGTAAACCATCAACGTCTCGCAAGGACTCCAGTTCCCATCTTCATCTAGATCTGAACATAAAGAATAATTCCACCATGGCGCCGCGGTTTTTCCATATTCGATGTACCGAAAAGCCTGGGTAGGACCAAAGAAAAGATCCGACTGACTTATCAAGTCGGAGTGAACCTCCGTTATACCCACGTTTTTGATCCAGACTTGAGCACCATTTGTCACATTTGTCGCAAAAATAATCTCGATCTCTGTTAGAATTTTTTCACTTGTAGAAGAGAATCTGCTTTTAAAGCTTGCATCGAAGGAAGAGAAGTTAGTTACCGCCATAGCACTGAAGGTAGACGCTACAAGTATAGAGGAGATCATTAAAATCGTCTCTGAAACTACCGTTCCAGACGTCAATTTATCCTCCTCTCCTTTCGTATCTGCTAACTAATTTTGCTAAGTTTCTTCAAAACGAAGAAGAAGGTGAGTAGCGCTACAGGGTCATCTCTAGTTAGTTTATTTATGAGGTAAAGCGCCGTTACGTGATCTCCAACACTGAGCTTTTTAACGTGGGGCCTTCTCTTGTTATTTACTTCAAGCTCATCGGAACTTATGAGGACCTTCTCAGCAGCCAAAATGGCCTCTTTAGTCTCCATATCTATCCATCCCTCTTGCTCGTAAAAGTTCAATTCATCCCTCAAACGGTCTCTCCCGAAAAGTTCAAGTAAGAAACCTGTACATGCCAGTAGGTTCATAACGTTGATAGAGTCCAAACATGTCTCGTCTTTTATGAATCTGTCTTCTTTATGCTTAAGTAGACTCCTCGTGTTCTTCAGAGGTTTTCTTTTAGGAGGAACAATCGGCTCAGCGACTTTATTTTCAGCTTTCTCCTTTTCTTCAGTTTTCTTTCTCTCTTTTTGTTTGGGTTGTGTCTCTTCTTGTTTTAATATGATCTTCTGTTCACCGTTCTTTGACCTCAGACTCTTTATTAGATCCGAGAAGCCCATTTGGCTCAGATAATTAAATGGGTTCTCTATTTCAGAGAGCATAGTTCTGACGTCTACAACCATCTGCGTTAAGGGTCCAGATAACTGGTCTATCTGACTCTCCAGCTTTTCAACTCTCTTCCTCAAGTTTTCAATTTCTCTTATTATTTCTTCCTGTTGATTCCCTTCTTCTTGTACGGGAAAACCTTGAGCCATTTCTAGGAAGTTCTTAGCCATTAGAAAAACACCTTCTTTATCTTTTTATTAGCTCTCAAAGATTGGAGTTTCTCAATACCCTTATCTGTTAACTCTCCTTCATCACTGATTAACCCATTTTTATAAAGTTTCATCATGTAGCCCATTACTGAAGTGTCTGTAAGTCCTAGTAGAAAGGCGATTTTGCTGATTTCCTTAATTTTCGATTGGATTAGGGATAGTATCTTGAGCTCTATTAGTCTAGTGTCTTCTCTGACTAATACCGTTTCTTTCACTATAGGTAAAAGAAAATCTCTAAGAGACTTTAATATTATCTCCGGCCCGGTTATGAATACTGCTGCAATACATTCTGGAGAAAGCCTATAATCGATGGCTAATACCAAGCCTGGAACCGAAGTGCCTTTTTCGTTTTCATGCGGTTTTTCAATGTCCACTATCCTTTGGAGTGGAATTGATATCCACTGATTCTCTTTATACTCGAACCAGAGGTTTTTATTCGTCAGATATATGGGCCCTCTCTGCCAATTTGGGGTCCATATTCTGACCCCGCTCAAGACTGCAGTTAATGAGTAATACATAGAAGATTTAAGAAGTACTCTTTCGTCAGATAATTGTCCAGACAACTTCTTTCCTCTCGTAATTCCTCTGGCGAGTGAGTGAGAGGGAATGATGTTTATTGTCTATTTTCTTTCTTTTGTAACCGTCAAGTCATCATAGATGGACACAGAACTCCCGGTACAGTTTTAACATTCACCTCTTAAACGTTTGAAGTAGTTTTTCAACTATACCTTAGTGTATGGGTGAGTGTCATGTTGCTTTATGAGTGCGATGGAGGAATGGCGCTACCTTCTTTTTTGGGAATGAAGAACAATGTGAAAAGACAAAAATAAAACATAAATTTTATATATGTCTTATTTCTATACAATTTTAATGCGTTAAATTGGCTATAAAAAGAAGGGAGACTGTGGTGAAAAAGAGCTCTAAAAACCTCCGAAAAAGCCTTAAAGGACTGACAGGGCTGGGAGCAGCCATAATCCTAATCTCCTTCATAATCACCGCTGCCGCCTTTGCCTTCACAGTTCTAAACATGGGTTTCTTAACATCGCAGAAAGCTGGTGAAACCATATCGACGGGTCTAGAACAGAGTTCTTCATCTATCCAAATAGTGGGTGCTGTCTTCGCTTTCGGAAACACGACAGCTGATAAAGTTCGTAACATAACAATATACCTTAGCATAGGAGCTGGAAAGATTCCCGTCGACTTAAGCTCAAATAAGCTGGTAGTAACGTATCAAGATCCCTATATAAAAGTGGACGATATTTACTCCACTAACAGTACTAGTAATGGTTGCCAAATTGAGCAAATTACAGGTGATGGTGACAATATGCTGGAGTATGGCGAAGAATTCAAGGTAACAATCAACCTTGAAGGAACAGCAATATACAATGGGCAAGCCTCGCTTACCACGAACGATAAATTCCACATCGATATAAAGCCTCCACTAGGTTCCGTCCTCACAGTAGAGCGATGGATACCCCCCTCCATCGATACCATCATGAACCTCGGTTGAGGTCCACATCTACCTTCTCCTTTTTTTGAGAAACGTATTCAATTAATAGAAAGTGAAAGAGGATGTTAGTGGAAGAATCTCCAAAGGGGATGAAAAAGGAGACTGTCAAGGAAGACTTTGAAAAAGTTTTCCTCGTTGCATTAGAGGAGGGGCTCTCAACTCTCGGTCGCGGGAAGGATGTGATCTTCCTTTTTTTAGAGTCTACTTGTTCTTTGAGAAAAGAAGAGATCCCCAGTAATGCTAAACTCTTCGAATTGATGCTTTCTGAGATGCTAGGTCCCTGTAATGCGCATTTCATTGAGGAATTAATTATCTATAAGCTATTCGATTTATTACCCCGAGAACTCTGCCCTAAATTCAGAAATAGCGTCCCTTTCCAAAAAATGTTAGAGAACATTAAAAGGAGATTCAAGGATGCTAAGTTATAACCAATTCTTCGGTGAGGCGCCTCCCTAAATTTTCCATTCCCACCTCAGATTATCGCTATTTTTGTAGGGATATTTAGCGATCATACTGGGATCGATGATAGTCCATTCCATTTCCTCTTCGAATACTTCTGAAGATAGAACTTCTACACCCTTCTCCTTTACCTCTCTGATTATCTCGTTACAGATTTTTTTGACCTGTTCTTTCTTTTTGGGTCTGAGTAGAGTTTTCCCGATTATACCGAAGAAGATCTTGACATTTAATATGTTGTTTCCTCTCAAATCATAAACGAAACTGGTTGCTTCATACTTCTCAGCGAGGTTCTCAATTGTAGGGCATGATTGGATTTTTCTAGATTCTAATTCTTTCTCCGCTACTATTAGTTCAGGATTTGATAATTCCAGCTCTATACATGGCACCTTCTCTTTTATGAAGAAACTTCCGAGTAGGACGCCTACCATACCTTGAAATTCGAATGTTTTCCTGCTCATTCCAACAATTCTAACTTTCTGTCCTTCTTTAAGGAGAAAACGATTGATGAGTTCTATAGGAATCGTTATAACAAAACTGTTCCCGCTTCTCCTTATGGTTCCCATGAAAGAGACGCTATCTTCTTCCCAAGACATAAGTACCACCCTCTTTAATTCTTTAAATGTTACTGATGTTTAATTTTTTTATAAAATTAATAAATTTTTTCATATGAATTTTCCTTCTTTAAGTAATACCCTATTGTATTAATTAAATTCTATGAGTCGCCTTTCTGCGGTATTAAAAATTATAAAGATTATTTAAGGCTTGAAAGACTCGTTTCAGGTTCCCTTAAGCGATTCTGCGTTTTCCGTCTTTCATAAAAATGAAGGAATGAATCGCAAATTTCGATCATAGTCTTGATAGCTTAAAGTTTCTGTCTATCATACTCACTGCTTTGGTTAATAATTCTATCATCCAATGGAGGTCCCGCAAGTCTAAGGTTTCTATCGGTGAGTGAGAATACCTCCGAGGGATGCCGAGCATAGCCGTGGGAATTCCGGTTGTTGCTTGTTGAAAGGCTGTCGCGTCGCTTACACCTGGTGTAGCTGCGCCTAGTTGATAGGGAACGCCTGCCTCTTCAGCTGCTCTTATAAGAAGTTCCCTCACTTTCACGTGAGTCACTAAACCATGGTCTTCGCTTATCTTAACTATAGGTCCTTCTCCGATAGAGTAAGGTAAAAATCCAGGCGGGAGATCAGGGGTTTCGTCTGTCGGCGTAGTATCAATAGTAACAATCATGTCTGGATTAAGGTTTCTCGGTAAAACAGCCGCGCCTCGTAGTCCAATCTCCTCCTCCACTGTGGCTCCGAGAAAAACTGTGCCTTTGGGTCTGTTATCACTGAGTTTCTCCGCCACTGATAGGAGCACAACTAAACCGGCTCTGTTATCTATAGCCTTACTGGCTACTCTGTAAGGGTTCCCTAATGGGGTTAAATTATCCATGAAGGTGACTGGGGCTCCTATTTTTATGCCCATATCTTCCACTTCATGCTTCGAGGAGGCTCCCACGTCGATGTACATTTCTTCTATTGGAGGTATGCATCTTGCCTCTTCTGGTGTTGTCACATGGCCCGGTTTAACTCCTACCACTCCTGGAATGTTGCCTCGTTTACCCAGTATAACTACTCTCTGGCCTTGTATAACCCTCTCAGAGGGCCCGCCTAGCTTTCTGAATCGGAGGAATCCTTTCTCAGTTATGTGGGTTATGATAAATCCTACCTCGTCTAGGTGAGCAGCTAAGAGAAGGCTTGGGGCCTCCTGTTTCTTCGTCCCCTCTATAACGCCCCAGACGTTTCCACGTTGATCAGCATCTGTACTGTCGACATATGGTTTAAGCTTAGAAATGAACTTCTTGATTACGGGTTCTTCAAAGCCCGGTGGACCGTGAATAGATGTAAATTCTTTAAGGAGATGATGGAGGACCTTTAAGTTTTCAGGTAATTCTTCATTCTTCAATTTGATCCCTTATAGCTCCTTTTATGAAGGGAGGTAACTTATCCCTTTTTCGTTTAATCATGAAGTTTTTAACAAACTTTTAACACAAATATTTTTTTAAATAAGCCTTAGGATAGTTTAATTTACTTTGATTTTGAGGTGAATGGAGGAATTGTCTACGAAGGAGCTTTCTGGATATGTAACATTATTTATAGGAATCGGGTTACTAGCCTTTACTTTTGTAAATGCGTACCTCTTCCTTTACGGTGTTCTGAGTATCTTGGGCTCTGAAGATCTACTCAAGACATTCGGTGAAGCTCTGGCGCCATTGATTGAAACTTGTATACGAGTGATGTATCTTGGCGTGATGGGATGGATTGGATCAATATTGACGAGTAGAGGTGTGCAGATAATCTTGAATTTGAAGCGCGAAGAAGCTCAAGCCTCAGAGTAAAAAAATGTTGTATCAAAGGAAATGTAATCGAAATGAAGCATTCCATTAAGGCTCTTGGATGGGCAATCAACGTTCTATGGGTTTTAATGATATTATTTGCTGCTACAACAATTTATTCTGGAGTGAACTTCCTACAGGGCCCTGAATTAAGATGTGTTAAGTCTTACGTCGAAGGGGAAGCCATAATAAGGCAATTCTCCATCTCTGTGAATAACACCGGTTTCTATAATATTCATGACCTCAACATAACTACTTACGCCGAAGACCCAGCAGGTGAAGTGATCTCCAAACCTTCAACTTCTCTTGTACCCTTTATTATTAAAGGCTCAACTTCAAACGTTACACATAATCTCATCCTTAATTTTTCTGACATAGTCTCCAGAAGACTCCACCACCTCATCTTCAATGATACAGTTCTCAATCAATTCTGGTCCGTCTCCGCTAAGATTGCTGGAGTCATGCCTATTTCGATCAGAATGAATAATACAATAGATTGGAAGGCACCTCTATCGAATTTTTCCGTGAGCAACCCATCCTTCGAGGCCGATACGGCAACAGTTTCTATAACCTTAGAGAATCATTCACCTCTCACTGTAACAACCTCGATAACGTTAGAATTGTATAGTGAAGAAGGTGTGCTTTTAGGCTCTACTCTACTTTCTGTGTACGCTCCTCCAGGATACTATCACAGAGAGATTACTCTGTTCGTTGACTCTTCTGAAGTAACGTATAGCGGTTTTGTAAGGGTCTATTTCTTGGATTTCGATTTTGAGGAGTGTTTTCCTTATGGTTAATTCCCGTATTGGGCCCTTAACCACCGAAAAATTCCTCTTTAACGTCTGCAATGCCCTATTACAGGGCGGAGTTAGAACGGCTCTTTTCATGGTAGTTTACTGGTTCATTTTACCTATATTTCCTTCAGGGGCTGTTCCCGCTTCATATTTTGATCTATTCTACATCTACGTGTTAATAGCAGTTATTCCGACCTCAATAGCGTATATATTCTCTGGAACCGTACTCCGATACTGCATAATGTCCGCTAAGGATTTGGTTCTAGTAATCTTCTTCGTTAATCTCCTTAAGGAGCAGAAAGTGACTACGCGTATACTAGTTGGAGATGTAACAGTATCGGTTACTATCGACCTTTTAATTCCTACAGCGATGATAATAACTATATATTTAGTAAACTTCGGAAAATCTCTCTTAGAAGCCGTTAATTTTATGTCAGAATCATCTGAGAAGCCTGTTGAGGCCATATAAAGAATTATTTTTTTGGGTGCAATCAGATGAGAAATTAAATTGTCGGAAGGATTTTGCTATTAGAGCAACCAAAGTTGAGTTAGGTTCTATAT
>CAZOCN010000037.1:0-11845 GCA_964578315.1 uncultured Candidatus Bathyarchaeia archaeon | reverse complement strand
CCCATATTTCTCCTCAGCATATCCAGGATTAATCGACTAGAATCCTTCGCTGCCATCGAATAACCCAAGAGTAGAATTAATCAACTTCTGAAATAAAAAACACTCTATATAAAAATACGGTATGAGCTAAATTTTAACCGTTTTATTCCTTAATCTTTTTGAACCTTTTACGATGAAAAGGTAGGAAAGGAGAGGGGAGAACTGTCTTCGGTGGGATCCGTGCATAGACAGATAAATAGGGCTATTAAGCATTATAAGTCTTTATTCACTCTCCCCTCTCACAGAACTCTACTACTCTTATTTTTTGCCTCATGCATAGGCTCAGGAATCCTTATAACAACCCCCTTGAAGCCCAGTTATAGAGGATTACTCTATGGATTAACTTTTGGAGCTTCCTTCTTCGTTCTAACTTCTATAACAGATCTACTCTCAGCTAAGGTTCTCATGAGAAATGACTTAACGTTTAACTTCAGGCGATCCTCAGCGTTATCCTTCTTCTCATCCCTTCTCTTCTTCTTTTTCTGTATAATTGGAAGCCTGATTAGCGCAGCCACTTGGATTCCTAATCTCTGGAGGAACATTTTTCTTCTAGGCTTCTTCGTAACCCTGAACTTCCGTCTCTTAATAGCCTTCCTCCTATCCTACACCAATAAGCTCACGCTCACAGCCTTCGCAGTCGCGTCACCAATAATAGGCGTTTTGCCAGTCATATACGTCCATGACATTATCGGTCTCGAGATTGAATCAACCTTCACTTTCTTTATACTTCTAGATTTAATCGTAGCTATCGTATGCGTGGAAATCTTCCTTTACCTTCTGAACAGAGTCGGTAAAACTACAGTGGGCGTCTCATCGGAGTCACTATTCAAAGCCTTCTTTGTAAACTGGACGGCAAATATAAACTTCTACGTAGAACAGATACTTGAAGACCTCGGGAAATCAACGAATGTAAAGATCTCTTTTCTAGTTTTTCGTGGAGAGAAAGGCTTAAAGGCGGCGATAATTGTCCCAGCGATACATCCAGGTCCCTTCAAGAACGTTGGAAGCAGCGCTTTAGCCTCAGATATTCAATCGAAGTTGGAGGAAAAATGGGAGGCTGTATCTCTAGTGCCTCATGGCCTTTCAGGACACGAATTAGACTTGACTTCCACAATACAGAAGGAGAAAGTATTGGGAAATCTTCCGAATAGAGAAGACTTTAAGCATTTTTACAGCGTAGCTACACCCTTCGTGAGAGTTGAGAACGACGAAGCAAAAGCCAGCTGCCAGATATTTGGAGATTGCGCCCTTATAACCCTAACAACAGCCCCAAAGACAATGGAGGATATTCCACAATTCCTTGATTCTGAAATAAATAAGGAAGCAAAGAGAAGCGGGCTCTCATGCGCTATACCTATAGATGCCCATAATAGTATCCAAGGGCCCTTCATCCCAGAGAATACTGTAAAAGCACTTAGGAAAGTTGCAAGTATTGCCTTAAAGGAGGCGTTAAAGAAGAAACGTTCACCCTTTGAAATAGGCGCCGCGAAGATTATCCCTGAAGATTTCACGTTGGAGGATGGAGCTGGCCCAGGAGGCATAAACGTTCTCGTTAATAAAGTGGAGGGTAAGACGGCGGCTTATATAGTGATTGACGGAAACAACATGATCTCAGGTCTTAGAGAGGAGATCCTCCGAGCGTTAAATAAAATGGGGATAGACGATGGAGAAGTGCTCACTACCGATACACACCTAGTTAACGGTATAGTCCTTACTGAACGGGGATGGCACCCCATCGGCGAGGTTATGGACAAAAGTAAACTTATAAGCTACATTGTAGAGGCAGTTAGTTCAGCCACGAAAAATATGGAACCAGCTGAAGCCTCATGGCTCGTTAAGAGAGTTGAAGGCGTCAAAGTGATTGGAGAAACTCAAATAGAGAATATTGCAGAGGCTTCCGATAAGATAGCAAAACGAGCAGCACGTCTTGTAACGGTCATATTTCCTACTGCAGCCGTCTTCTTGACTGCCCTGTCCTTCTTACTGTAGATTTTATCTGAGATTCGAGTGGATAATCAATAAGAGTTTAAGGTTGAATCATCATTTTACTTATGTTCCACGAAGGGGGGATACCTGATAGAGGAAGGAACGATACTACGCTTCCTTTATAGAGGGAATATCTTTGCTGTTGTAGGGGCGAGTAGAGACCCGGAGAAATATGGATATAGAGTATACAGAGACTTGAAAGAGGCGGGGTACAGGGTATATCCCGTTAATCCAAATGCCGACGAAATCTTAGGAGATAAGTGTTATCCAAACCTCAGAGAACTTCCAGTAATTCCAGACGTCGTTAACACAGTTGTACCTCCCAGAGTAACAGAGAAGATAGTTAAGACATGCAAGGACCTCGGGATCAAGAAAGTATGGATGCAACCGGGTTCAGAATCTGAGGAGGCAATTAAATTCTGTGAAGAGAACGGCATAGAGGTCATCCACGGAGTATGCATAATGATCAAACGAAGAGGTTTGAAGTAGACGTTTGGGACAAATTAGATTGAATTACCCACCTTTCTCCCCTCTTTTACACCAGCCTTAAAAAGGGAAGAACTATTCTTCAAACAGAAAGTTGACTCTTGCGAACAAAGTTGTTCTGTTTTTTAACATAATTTCTCATTTTAGGACTATTAAGGCGCCTATTCCTTGGTTTCACATTCAGTTAGGAAGAGATTGAAGAGCTTTCATGGCTTGATCCGCATCTGGAGCCTTAACGAGTAGGTAATCCCTTTTATAAGTGGATAATGCGAGGATGCTTATCCCTTCCTCAGCGAGTATTCTAGTGACTTCGGCTAAGAAGCCAACGGTATTCAAGTCCAGTTCTAAACCGAAATCGATTAGCTTGAAGGGACCTTGAAGTTTAAAGGCTCCAACAAGAGGAGAGACTCTACTCCAATCCTCCTCCGAGACGATCAGAGTCGACTCCTTTCCTTCTAGAGTTATAGAAGAGAAGTGCTGAAATCTGGAAAGTTCCTTCCCGATTAGACCACAGTCTTCACGGTTCAAAGACACCAAAAGAAAGTTCTCCTCGGAAATCGAAATCTTGACCCTTGAGAAAATCTTCCGAAGCTCCTTATGGCACAAGCTCTTCATCACACACCGATCCATTAATTACCAATTTACTGATCATAATTGTTAAACTTGTTATTTATCGATTTAATTAGGTTCTGGGAACTTTAACTTCTTCTAGATCAGGAGACCTATTAATTCAATTATTAGATACCGAGCTTGTAGATAAACCGAATGAAAAAGTTTGAAACTTGTGGAGTTGAATATGCCTGGAATTTAGAAAGTGAGAGAAAAACTGAAATTCAAAGAAAACAGCTTAGGAAGAGTAGGGATGGTGATTGCTTGTGTTTGATCTGGCTATTAAGAATGGGAGGATAGTCGATGGAACCGGTAATCCGTGGTTTAGAGCGGATATAGGAATAAGGAAGGGAAAGATAGCTGAGATAGGTCGTCTAACGTCTTCTGAGGCGAAGAAGATCATAGATGCAGAAGGCTTGGTTGTATGTCCAGGCTTTATAGACATGCATAACCATTCAGACAGAAGCCTTCTAGTTAACCCCAACCTTGAAAGCGCCGTACGGCAGGGGATAACGACTTTGGTGATAGGAAACTGTGGTTTCAGCTTGGCTCCAGTAGATCCAACCAAGAAGGAGTTCATGGTAAAGTATTTCTCGCGTTTTCTTCCAGTTGGAGTGGAATTGAGAATTGACTGGAGTACCTTCGGAGAGTACTTGACTAGGCTGGAAGAGAATAAAGCAGCATCGAACATCGCTACCTTAGTTGGACATGGAACTGTGAGAGCGTCGGTTATAGGATTCGAAGACCGTGATCCAACGCCTGAAGAGCTTGAGAAGATGAAGATGTTGGTTGCTGAAGCGATGGATGCCGGCGCCTTCGGTTTGTCCACGGGTCTCATTTATCCCCCTGGAATGTATTCTAAAACATATGAGCTAATAGAACTCTGTAAAGTTGTCGCCAGATATGGAGGAATCTACGCCTCACACATAAGAGGGGAAGGCGCAACTCTAGTAGAAGCCGTAAAAGAGGCGATAGAAATCGGTGAAAAATCTGGTGTACCGGTTGAGATCTCCCATCATAAGGCAGCGGGTAAAGTTAACTGGGGTAAGACAAAAGAGACCTTAAAGTTGATGGAAGAGGCGAGGGCGAGGGGGGTAGATGTCACATGCGATCAATACCCCTACAACGCGGGTATGACCTCCCTGGCTACATTATTACCTCCCTGGACGCAGGTGGGAGGTATGGAAGAGACTCTTAAAAGACTCCGAAATCCGGAGGAACGCGAGAGAATCAGGAGAGATATAGAAGAGGGCGTAGCTGGATGGGAGAATATGATCTCCAATTGTGGATGGGAAAGTATCTACATTAGTTTTGTGGCAACTAAAGAGAACAAAGTTCTCGAAGGGAAGAACTTAGCGGAAATCGCTGAACTAAAAGGAAAAGACGAGTTCAGTGCGCTTTTTGATCTGATATTGGAGGAGAAAGGAAAGGCGTATATAGTGATCTTCGAGATGGATGAAGAGGATATTCGCAGGGTTATGAGAAGTAGACTTCAGATGGTGGGAACCGATTCTTGGGCTGTGGCACCATACGGAGTCTTAAGTGAAGGGAAGCCGCATCCACGATTTTACGGAACCTACCCAAGGATACTCGGGAAATACGTTAGGGAGGATAGGGTTATAACCCTCGAGGACGCCGTAAGGAAGATGACCTCATTTCCGGCGCAGAAGCTAAAGTTGAAGGATAGAGGTCTTATAAGAGAAGGTTCATGGGCTGACATTGTCGTATTCGATCCGATTAGAGTTAAAGATCGAGCAACCTACGAAGACCCACATCAATACCCTGAAGGAATAAAGTACGTTCTGGTGAATGGTGAAGTAGTTATAGATAAAGGTGAACATACAGGTGTTCTAGCCAGGAAGATTCTACATCACTATAAACATAAAAATTAACATTCGCTCCCTCTCAGAAAGAGAAACCACACTCATAGTACTGTATGTCACCAGTTTTTCTCCAGGAAGTATCCATGGGATGAAACCTATACGTCCTAAAGGGAAGCCTTGTGGTTAGATAGTATGAGAAGAAGAAAATTTAGGTCCTTGCTGGCTTTTCTACCTGCTACGTTTCTGTTTTTATTTCTGATTCCAATTCTATCAATTTCCGTCAGCGTATCTCTTGACGGGTGCTTCCAGTGGACAGAGATTAACCTTAAGTCATTCCTTCTACGTATACCAGTCGCCGCTCCATTACTATTTACAGGGAGCTACCTGGCTCTATCTTCCGTCGTTTACTTGTATAGAATCGGAGAGGGTTATCCTTGGGGAGACGCTAGGAAAAGCGATGAAACTAAAACGCTCGTCACGGAAGGACCCTATCGTTACACAAGAAACCCGATGGTCTTAGGCTACACATTGATTCTGAGCTCTCTGGGGATACTGATAGGCTCGGTAACCATGACTCTGATAATCCCTTCCATAATCCTAACGATAGCTTCCATCTGGATAAAACTGAAAGAGGAGTCAGCACTCGAAAGAAGATTCGGAGAGGCGTACTTGGATTATAAGAGAAGAGTACCCTTTCTCATACCAAAACCAAAAGGAGAACAATCAGCCGAATATAACCGAGACAAAACGAGATAGAAGGAAAAATATGCGTATTCTTAAAATTGAATAGGATCTTTTTAGAGAAGGGTTACAGTGCCCCTTGTTCTATCAATTTTTTCCGTAGAAGTTTAACGTCTATTTTTCTGGGAGGTACATTGCTTTGAACCGCTAAGGCTGCGGCGGTACCTGCGGCTTCTCCTATAGCCATACAGGTGGGCATTATTCTGTAAGAGCTATGGGCGAGATGCGTTCCAGATATGCATCTTCCAGCGATTAATAGATTCTCTACTTTTTTGGGTACGAGGCAACGGTATGGAACCTCATAGTATCCTCCTCCCTTAGGGATTCCCATCTTCTCCAGCGTCTTGTATGGATGTCCTAGGCTTGTTGGGTCGTGGACGTCTAGGCTGAAGGCTCCCTTTGCTATGCCATCTTCGAACTTTCTTGCTTCAATTACATCCTTCTCTGTAAGTACATACTCTCCGAGGATTCTTCTTGACTCGCGAACCCCTATATGTGTCCCTGTCTGGAGTACGCGACAAGACTCGAAGCCAGAGACGTTCTTCCGGAG
The DNA here is from genome assembly GCA_964578315.1 of uncultured Candidatus Bathyarchaeia archaeon. Classification (GTDB taxonomy): domain Archaea; phylum Thermoproteota; class Bathyarchaeia; order Bathyarchaeales; family CAZOCN01; genus CAZOCN01. The sequence goes on along the minus strand of CAZOCN010000037.1, from coordinate 5,611 downwards.
GAAATTAACTACTGATAGCATCTGCCTTCGACCCTCCATCTCAGAAAACGTTAGGTCCCTTGGGTTGAGGGAGTCGACTTTCAGGATTCTTGTTGCGTTAATAATTACCTGCCCTTCCCATAGATCGGTGTAGATATTGATGTGGTCTTTTCCTAGGTAAAGTTCACCCTTTTTGATGGCTTCCTTCACACCCTTCGAAAATTCACCTTGCATATGTTGTTCCGTGAAACCTTCGTCCTCTGGAATTGGTCTGTCGCATTTAGGAAAAACCGGGGGACTCAGAAAGTCTTCGGGATGTTCCTTAGCATATGCTATAAACGTTTTGATATTTACATTTGTGAGTTTAAACAGAAGAGAGGGGGGTTGAGTTAGTCCGTCTGTTTTTCTTCCCACCTCGTAGGGTGCACCTGCTCTTGCAGCCACGTCTCCATCGCCAGTTGCGTCAATTACCACCCTTGACAAGATTATTTGTCTCCCGGACTTGTTCTCAATGACTATACCTTTCAACGAGTTTTCTTTCGCTATAGTATCCACAAATAAAGAGTGGAATAGTAGATTGGCGCCTGCTTCCTCCACCATTCTATAGGTGACATACTTCAATACTTCAGGATCGAAGGGAACAAAATTGCTGGGCATGGGGTCTGAGGGCTTAGCAATCAAATGACCCACGGCGCCTTTAGCTTCAATTAATCTTTCTATAAGTTCTTCCGGTATTCCCTTGACTACTTGTTCTCCCTTCGCATCGAAGAAGGGCATGAAAGGACCTACCCCTCCAACAGTGGCCATACCTCCTAAAACCCCATAACGTTCAATTAGTAGGGTACGAGCCCCATTTCTAGCTGAAGCTACAGCAGCTGTAAAACCTGCTGGTCCACCTCCAACCACAACAACATCCCATTCAGAATCTATTTCCATTACCATCCAATCACACCTTGCTATTCTAAACTTTCAATTCCTATTAGGGATTTTCTGTAAGCCATTAAAGGAAAATTGAAATCTCAATCCTCACAGAGGAGTTTTGAAGAGTCTTCGTCGACGGGAAGTAGAAGTCTTGATAGATGTGGCACATGCGCTACTCTGTTTTATTTGAAGAAGATAGGTCTTACTTCCGTAGTTCGGTTGATCGATCTGTCTATGGTACGTGATAAGGCTTTGGATCGAAGACGTGCAAACTCTTCGCTTCCATCGTTCATTATCACCTCTAGATTCACCCCTCTCTCAAAGACGGGTTGGTTACCTCCCAGAAAGTCGTAGAAGAGATCGTCTCCATCTGCATAGTAGGTGCTACTGCCGTCTCTTCGGCTAAAACGATAGAGAGCCTCCGGTTCTACTTTGTCAAAGTTAGGCTCTACGCGAAACCTTTCTAGAGCGTCTTCGTCAACTTCAACGCCGAGACCCGGCTTCTCGGGAACTCTAGCGTAACCTCCTTGAACATCGATTCTATTGCGTAGGAGGTCATCACTGTATATCTCATGGCAGGTTATAGCGGGCAATTGTGCATGTGAAAGTACGGCTCCTAGATGAAGTACGAAGGCTGTTGTCAACCCTGTCCCGACGTATTGGATCCAGAAGGGTTTGTTAGCCATCGCAGCCACGGATGCCTGTTGAGTTAGGGTTGAGACCCCTCCACTTAAGACTAGAGCGTCACATAGATCTTCTTTAACTACTGTTAGAATGGGAAGTACACCGAAGTGTAAGGCTACAGGTCTATTAACCTTCGCCTTTACTTGTCGGCATCCCTCAATATCACCTCGGGGTACAGGGTCTTCAAAAATTGCAACCTTCGGGAACTCTTCAAGCTCATGGAGAACTCTTATGGCATTACCGGCATTTAGTAGGAGCCCGTTGAAGTCCAAATCCATACGAAAGTTAGCCGGTGTGGCGTTGGATACCGCCTGCACTTGGTCGATTATATCAAACCAGGGCCTAGCCTTGAGCTTAAGATTCGTATAGCCCAGGCGTACCGCCTCTTTAGCCTCCTCTACCAAGTCTTCCACGGGCATATCTTTACACCACCAAGAGACCGGGCACCAATCCCTCAATTTCTTTCCTAACAGTCTATAACAGGGTACTCCAAGGGCTTTACCAGCCACATCGTATATGGCCATCTGGAGTCCTGCTCCTAGGGAGTCATCCCATAGGAACTCGAAGGGACTGCGCCCAACAACACGTTCAATCTGTTCCTTCTCCACTCTCTTCCACGTGTAGTGAACTACAGTCTCACCATAACCTACTAGACCCGCGTCTGTTTTTACTACATACACATCTATTATCGACCAACGCCAAAATCGTCGCGCCATACTCCGTCCGGGACGCGGCTTGAAAGGCACATCCAACCTCACGGTTTCAACATCTGTTATCTTCATCCGACAAACCTCTTCCATCACCCGTTATCCATTTAAAGATAAGTAATTTTCTGGAACTAGGCAACCAGAAGAGAAGAATAATCGGTAAAGGTGTTTTCAGGAATAAAAGTTCGAGGAGGGAGGTTTTTCCTAAGAGTTCTGGGCTAGAGGACTTTTGGTTACAAAGTCTATGTCATCTTACTTTTTGGTTTCAACTGTAACTTTGCCTCCATCGATTTTTACGTAATCTCCGGTCTTGATGATTTCAATTGGATCTTTATCCAAGTCGCATACCATCGGTATGTTGGCTATTATAGCGCCTTGAACGTGAACGCAATCAGCTTTATTGCTGATTATCGCGATAGGGGCCACGTTGTTTTTGGCGCACCGCCATAAGCGGATGCAGTCTCCGGAGGACCCTTTACCGTAAGGGTATACTAAGACCTTCCCGGAGATGCTTTTTCCCTCATGTTCATGGCCTTCCTCTATTATAATGCCGTTGTCCGTGTTGACTCCAAGCAAGAAGGAGAAGGGGGTCCGACTTACGAGAGCTTCTCCTTCCGCTTTTCCCTTTACAACGGCTCTACCTTTTAAGATGACTCCCATTCTAGACAGAACTCCATTTACCAGTTATAGCCGCCTCTACGCATTTTTCCGTACTGCCTAAAAAGACTTTTTCAGCCCTCAAATTCGGTCTTGCATAATATGCCTGCTTCGCCGCGTCTGTAGCGAATGAGCCTATGGAATAATCGGGGTGAGCAAAGGTATATTCAGGACCAGGTTTTCCGGGGCTGAATAATGGACAGAAGGCTGGGCCGCTCATGATTATTCCTCCGGCCCTACGTATTATATCGGCGTAGCCCGCCATCTCTGCAAACATCTCGGTTAAGGGGGCCGTACAGATCCATAGGGTCACGTCTTTATGCACCTTTCTTCCCGAGAGCAGTTCTGAAACCCTTTTAATCTCGTAGATTGAGTAGTGCGGACAGCCGAGACAGACGAAGTCCACTTCACCTTCTGCGTCACTCACTTCCTCATAAGTTTCATCCAACTCCGATCTAGTAACAGTGATCTTCTCCTCAGGTTTTTCGCCGCCAAAGGCCATCTCAACATCGCGGGCTTCCGGTGTAACTCCTGCTATGTGGAATAATGTAACGGCTCCGCTGCTTGCAATGGCTGCTGACAGCTCCATTAAATCCTCTGTTCGTGGCCTTTTAATTCCATTGAAGACCGGGGTCTCCGTTCCAACGATTTTACCAACGTATAAACCTAACAGTCCGTAATCCATCGTATCTTCGATTCTCGTTTTGAGATCGACTTGGTAGACGCCATACCTGTTCTCATCTAGATGGTAACCACACGCGGGGTACTTACCTGTGATTGCTGCGAAGAAAGGTGCTAAGCAATCCCTGTTTGTCCTTGCGCCTAGAACTGAGTTGAAGTATACGATTGCTGAGCTCTCAACAGAAGAGATGTGTGAACCTTTAGGGTACCATCCAATGTCACATAAGAGGTACGGCGCGCATGTCCACGTGGGAATTATCCCCATACTCTTCGCGATCTCGTTCTCTCGCTCTATCCGTTTGAGAGCCTCCTCAGAAGCCTCAACAGGTTTCTCCGATGCTTCATTAACTGGATGGCGCCCTAGTCCCCAGTTGTTGAAAGTTGTGGGTACCTTCACCTTGACTCCTGCCTTAACGGCCTCTTGAATAAGCTCCGGAGTTAAGGTTCCGCTTCCCCAGAAACTAGAAGCAATTAATACATTGGCGTAGGATATGTCAACCATCCTTTCTGCGTTGTATGCCTCTCCGAGCTTCACCAGAAACTCCATAGCCTCCTTAACGAGTCTTCCTTCTTCTCCGTCGAGCATCTTCTCTTCTTTAGTAGTGAGGTACAATTCACTTTCTCCTTTAGAAGAATCTACTCATTAATTTAATATATTAATTGTGAACTACCTTCAATTATGACTAAGATAAATTGTATTGAAACCTTCACTGTAAAGGTTCCGGGGAAAGAGTACGTCTATCATGGAGACATAGAGATCTCTATGTTTCCTCACGTAATACTGAAGGTCAGCACAGACGAAGACATCATAGGGTTAGGAGAGGCGCATGCATGGCCCTATCTGGAACTGCCAGAGGGAGAACTTAGGATAATGTGTGATTATCTAATCGGGAAGGATCCTTTAGAGATCAACTTACAGACTATATGTAAGATAATTGAAGCGAGAACCGGTTTAAGGGCGTATTCGGGTCCAGCATTCGAGATGGCTCTACACGACATAGTAGGCAAACTTAGAGACGTTCCAGTCTGGAAGCTTTTTGGGGGTCGTTTTCGCGATAAGGTCCCTGTCTCTTACTGTATGGGCGATAAACCTGCGGAGGAGGCTGCGAAGGAAGCTGAAGAAGCTGTTAAGAGAGGCTTCAAGGCGATAAAGATGAAGGGGTGGAACGCGGAAGAAGACGTTGTCCGTATTAAGGCTGTAGCCGAAGCAGCTGGACCTGAGGTTGGGATACGAATTGACGCCAACACCGGATGGGAGCGCCCTTCAGTCGTCGTCAAACTTGCAAAGCAAATAGAGAACTACAACATCGAATCCTTTGAAAGCCCGATTCCTCAGTGGAACCTAGATGCATATGCCCTTCTACGCCAACAGATAAACATCCCGATTATGCTGCATCTAAGCGCACCCTTTGAAGTTGTAAACGCCGTGAAGAAGGAAGCTTGTGATTACATAAACTTTGGAGAACTCGCGAGCTTCTACGAAGTTCGTACTGCTGCAGCGATAGCTGAGACAGCAGGTATCCCGATGGAGTTGGGGTCTGGATACGATTCAGCCATAGGCGACTCAGCAACTGCACATATCGCTGCAGCCACACGAAACGTAACTCTCCCTTGCGATCTCATAGGAAACTTCCTACACGAAGATGATCTTGTTGTAGAGCCCATCAAAATAAGAGACGGATACATAGAGGTGAGCGAGAAACCAGGTTTGGGAATTGAACTCGACGAGAAGGCGATAGAGAAGTATACTGTAAGAAAGAAGAGTTTCCCATAAACCTAGAGCGCGCTCCATTTGAATCATTGGAGTATCAGTTAAGTTGTTGGGTTTGGCAGTAGAGGGTGGTCTGTCTACCCGGAAACGGAACCGTTGGTTTCCTCATCGCAGAATTTTGAAAGCTAATTTCTTTCCGTCTTCTTCTTGCAGAAATTCGACTTTAACTCGGGAGCCCACTTCAACTTGTTCAGGAGTCTCTACTCCGAGT
>CAZOCN010000036.1:0-12309 GCA_964578315.1 uncultured Candidatus Bathyarchaeia archaeon | reverse complement strand
TGACGGTGTCTCTGTCGACGAAGTGGAGTTTCAGAACTTCCACCTTTCCCTCCGCATATTCATTTATTTTTCTAGTTAGTCGCCTCAAATCTGTTGATCTCTTCTTAGGCTCTTTAATCTCCATGACGAAGGGTCTCCCTTGACCAAGCATTCTTGCGTCCACATCCTCCCGTCCCGCTGCGTGCAAGATGGCTTCTCTTCCACCAATCTCTTCTAAGATGGGCTTCCCGACGAGGTCTTCTATGGATTCTCCTCCGGTTTTTCCTGTTCCTTCACATTTTGGGCATCCTCTTCCGCCGCATTCAGGGCATATCCATCTAGTTTGAGGTATATTCCTAACCAGCTTCCTGTATCTCCCGGCGATGAATACTGGATTTACTTGGAGTTTAACTTCCCCGCGAAAGGGGTCGATGAGAGCAACGACCTCAGGTCTCTTATAATCGACTTTTTTATCAACGATTTTCTGGATTCGTTTACCGACTTCCCGACTGAACTCGTTCCTTATGTTCTCACCATGTTCTATCCCGAACTTGGCTTTAAACTCGTCTTCCCTTTCTTCTACCTCGTTAGGGAGCTCGACGCCGACAAGAAAGGTTGAATACTCATAATCTTGTAACTTCTCTATAACTTTCGCTGTTATATCGTCTAATAGATCGAATTTTCCTTCACAAAGATAGCATAGTCCAGCTTTCTTGTATCGTTTCTTCAATCCCTTAAGTATCGTAGCGGCTGTCTGGTTGAATCCATTCGAAGCGAGTTTCTTTAGAAGATCGATGCCTTCCTTCTTTCCTAAGAGAGCCAAGCGATGCCCCTTCATGACCATCACGGTCTTCAACGCCTCTCCTCGTTTTTTGTTGTCTATTCCATAACCGAGAAGAGCGAATTGTCTACCCAAACAGTGGTCGCATAAGGGGTATTTATTGAGCATCTCCTCGACTTTATCAAGAATCTCCAAAGGAGTTACCTCACGGTTAAGTGGAAGGTTCGAGTTCATTTCGCTCGCTGGATGTTTCTGTCTGAAATCGGTAGTTTCTTGCCGAAGAAGGGGAACCGCTTCCTTCGGAGGCTCTTCATCATCTTCTTCATCATGTTATACTGCTTTAATAGGTCCTTAACTTCCTTCTCTGCCGTTCCCGACCCTCGCGCTATACGTCGGATTCTGGATGAATTAAGTATCTTCGGGTTCTCCCTCTCTTCCTGCGTCATAGACTGGATGATATACCTCCATTTATCGAAGCGTTCCTCAGCCATCTCCATCATTTCATCCGGTATGTTATAGGAGAAGCCCGGCAACATCTTGATGAGGCGTTCGAAGGGACCCATGCTCCTCACTGCCTCAAACTGTTTGTACATGTCGGTAAGCGTGAATTTACCGCTTAAGATGGCCTTCATTCTCTTCTCTGGAATCTCAACCTCTGCTTCCCGTACTTTCTCGATTAGCCCCTTCAAATCTCCCATTCCTAGTAGTCTACCCACGAAGCGGGATGGAATGAAGGGCTCTATATCGTCAATTTTCTCTCCTGTTCCAACGAATTTTATCGGTGCTCCTATGGCGGCTACAGCCGATAAGGCGCCTCCACCACGAGCTGACCCGTCCAGCTTAGCAACGAAGATGGAACCTATCCTCGTCGCTTCATTGAAGGCTTGCGCCTGCACAGAAGCTTGTTGTCCGATGGTTGCATCGATAACCAGTATAACTTCATCCGGCTTCACCGCTTTCTCTATTTTCTTCATTTCCTCAATGAGGCCTTTTTCTTCCTTATGTCTCCCAGAAGTGTCTACTAAAACTACATCGAAATTTTCAAATTTTTTAATCCCTTTCAGAGCTATACGTACTGGGTCCTTTGCATTTGGATCACCATAAACTGGAATTCTCACGGTCTCCGCCAATTGTTTTAACTGAGCGTAGGCTCCAGGCCTGAAGGTATCCGCACATACTAAACCTACCCTTAAACCTCTTTTCTGGAAGTATCTGGCTAGCTTAACCGCAGTTGTGGTCTTGCCTGAGCCTTGTATCCCAATTAACATCAAGACGTTCCGTTTTCCAGTCTTAAGAGTTATAGACGCTTGCTTCTCCCCGAGGAATCTTGTGAGCTCCTCGTAAACTACTTTGATCACGTGTTCTTTTCTAGAGATGCCTGGAGGAACCTTCTCTTTCAGAGCTCTTCTTTCTATGTTTCCGGAGATCTGGATCACGAGTTTTACATTCACATCTGATTGAAGAAGAGCACGTTGTATGTCGCGGATAAGTTCCTTCACTACTTTTTCGTCTACGACGCCTGCTCCAAACAGTTTCTTAAGGGCGCCATGAAGGGATGAACCTAATCTTTCGAGAACCATATTCCTCTTGAAGATAAAGGCTTAGTAGGTATTTAAATAGATATATGCTCCTTGCCGTCTCAACCTGTTTACATAATGTTAAATAATAACCCAGTTCTAGACTTAATATTGAGTGAAAATAGGAGATGTCTATTAAAATAGATAAAACAGATAGGAGAATAATAGAATTTCTTTCAAAGGATGCCAGACGGTCACTGACTCAGCTCGCCAGGAAAGTTGGTATCTCAAGGCCTACGTTGATAAGTAGGTTAGAGCGATTGATGAGGGAGAATCTAATTGGTATAAACGTTGGATTAAACTTGGAAAAGTTAGGGCTCTTAACGGCTTTTGTTTTTTTAGAGATCAAGGGAGTTAAGAATCAAACAAATCTGGAGAGAACTCTGATGGAGTGCCCGCGGGTAATCTCTGCTTTTAAGCTGGAGGAGAAGGCAAACTTATTGCTTCTTATCTACGGCGAAGATAAACGGACCCTCAACGCCTTTATAAACTCCCTCAGGGATTTCCCAAGCGTCGAGATAATCTCCGTTATGCATTCAGAATCTCCTCTATTTGATGAAAAATTTCCAATTCGCGTTTACTCAGAGAAGATGACATCAGCTCCCTGCGAGAGAAAGTGTGGTGAATGTTTCAGATTTAAAGACGCCTCCTGTGTTGGCTGCCCCGCAGTAATCGAGTATAAAGGTATAATATAACCGGAAGGATAATTGCGCCTTATTATCATCTGAATAGCCTTAACCCTGAATTTACGTGGTAGATATCATCTGCGTTCGCAAAGTTTTTATTGAATCAGACGCCTCTTTGGAATACTACGGAGGTTTCTGAGAATGCTATTAGTTCATATGTCAGACCTTCACTGTGGTCCTAGATTGAGAAGAGAGTCTCTCCAGGAATGTGTTGATGAGATAAATGATCTTAATCCAGATGCAGTTGTGGTTACTGGTGACCTAACAGAAGAAGGTTTAGTAGATGAGTTCCGTGAGGCTAAGCATTATCTTGATAAGCTTAAGTGTAAAAATCTGATTGTCGGAAGTGGTAATCACGACTCAAAAACGACAGGATACCTCCTTTTCCCCAAATTTTTCGGTCCGCCTTCCTCTGTAACAGAGATCGAGAACACAGTAATCATTATGCTTAACTCTTCAAGACCAGATCGAAATGACGGTGAGATAGGCTATAACCAAGGTCTCTGGATGAAACAACATTTAGAACGCTACGAAGGAGCCTTCAAGATCATAGCGTTACACCATCACCTCATCCCCGTTCCAGACACGGGTATGGAACAGAACATAGTCTCTGATGCAGGAGACCTCCTCTGGACTCTATCCTCTAATGGAGTTAATCTCGTTCTGTGTGGGCACCGCCATAGACCTTGGATATGGGAACTCGGAAATCTACCGATAATTCACGCTGGGACAGTCTCAACAGACAGATTGAGAGGCCTCTACGAGAACACCTACAATATCCTCGAAATCGAAGACTCAAAAATCACAGCTTATCTAAAGATACCTGGTGGACCGAAATATGAATTTAACAGGAACTCAATTGAGGATGTAAGAGCTATCTACAAGTTTTAAAAATTTTTATGGGCGTGTCCTTCTCGATTTTTACTTTATAATTTGTTGTCTTCAGTAGAGGAACTAGTTTTTTTACTCAGATTAGAGAGGATCTCCACGCGTACTTTATGGCCATCTTTCAAGCCAAGCTTCCCTCTGAGGAAGACTGGCGCTATGACTTCAAGTACGGAAGTGCTATAATGAGTTCTTAAGGCCAGCACCACAGCTCCTTTCACGCGATTATTTATTAAGGCGGGGAAACACTTGACGGGTCCATATGTTCGGTCCTTATTCTGGAAGCCCTTTATGATTATGGCTGGATAGAAATCTAGTTCGCTTGCGATCTTCAAGTCGTACTCACTCGTTAGCTTGAGGTTTAAGGTTCCAGGATAGGGGTCGAAGCCGAGTTTCTCTATGAACTGTCTCCTATATCCTTCGCGAGATATATAGTAGGCTCCCTCACCGAAGCCGCTGAAGACGTGTCCTTCGATGGTTAGAGAAGGCGGCCACTCAGCCTCTAAGATCAATTTAAGATTCTTATAAAGCGACTCCAACTCAGAATTTCCTTTAGTGGTCAGTTCTATCATACATCCCCTAGGACTCGTTACCCTCCTTATCCAGCCTAACCTTTCCAGTTCTATCAGGTGACGTGACGCTGTCTGCTGTGACGCACCCATACGTTCCGCTAAATATTCAGTCGAGATCTTGATAATCCGACTATTCGCCCCCATTTCAGCCAGTTTATACAGAACAAAGAGGCGTCTCCATCGTTTAATGTCTATTCCAGCCTTCTCCATCGACCTTCAAAACGGAAGAGAGAATGATATCCAATAATAAAGTTTCTCTTGAAAGGCTACGCCTAATTCACTTTAACCATTATAGACTCCCCTTCAAGTTTCAATACGTATCTGGGGAGAGACTTAACATTCATTTTTATGAAGAGCGACTTTGGACCGGAGACAGCCTCTCCAGTCCTAATATCAAATTTAGATCCGTGACGAGGACAAGTGATGATATATCCTTCAAGTTTTCCTTGAGACAAGTCCGCCCCTCTATGTGTGCAACGGTTCCCTACAGCGAAATATTCCCCTTTAACATTAACAATTAAAACTTCAACCTCCCCAACAACTACCTTCTTTACCTCTCCCTCTGGAATATTCCTCCTTTCACAAACCTTCACAAATCCCATACTACCACATCACACATTCTTCATTTTTTATTCTTTATATCCTTCGTTTCAAGCTCTTGATATTACCAAGAACACAGACTTTTTTAACTTATTTGATTCCCTATTAATGGTATTTCTTGTTGAATCTGAAAAATTTGGTATGAGAACAAATTCGACGTTTAATGTTTTTTATCTTAATATTCTGAACCTTGCTGTTTCATCACCGTCTACAGTAAGTAGGCTTCTGTGACGTACCTTCGCATCATTCGATGACTGTTGAAGTAATATGCTATTTTTCCGATCGAGTTGTTCATCATGTTTACCCATTCATCTCTTCTGTCGTAGAAGGTGGGAAGAATTAGGTATTTTAGTTTGTTGTAGAGGTCTTCAAGTTCCCTTTTCCTTCTTTCATTTTCTCCGACTGGCTCGTCGGGTGGTGGACCTATCGACCATCCTGTCACACCTTCGATACACCCTTCTATCCACCAACCATCTAAGACGCTGAAATTTATCACACCGTTATGAGCTGCTTTCATACCGCTTGTCCCGGAAGCCTCAAGTGGGGGTAAAGGCGTGTTTAACCAAACATCAACTCCCGAGGTGAGTCTGGCCGCCATCTCCATATTATAATTCTCGAGGTATACTATCTCGATCTCGTCTTTTAACTGTCTCATGTAATCATGAATTTCCTTTATTACCTCTTTTCCTTCTATGTCGCGTGGGTGTGCTTTTCCTGCGAAAACTAATTGAAATCCTCCAAGGCTGTTTACTTCTCTTAGTCTCTCTAAGTCTGAGAATATCAGGGTCGCTCTTTTATACGCCGTAGCTCTCCTAGCAAACCCTAAAGTTAATTTATTAACATCTAGCTCTACCCCTGTTTTTTCTTTAATAAACTCGAGTAAAGAAGTTTTTGCTTTCATATGAGCTTCCCATATCTCTTCGTCTGGGACCGGCCCGATCCTCACGAGTAGTTCTGGCTCGTTTGCCCATCCTGGAATATATTTGTCAAAGAGCTCCCTGAAATAGGGGGATGTCCACGTATGGGAATGAACGCCGTTTGTTACAGACATAATGCGGTGTCTTGGAAATAGTTTCCTTGAATACTCCCTATGCTCCTTTGTGACGCCGTTTGTGTATTTGCTTAGATTCAAAGCCAGAAGAGTCATGTTCAATCGGTCTTGTCCACCATACCTCCTTAAGGTCTCTAGAGGGAATTCGTCTCCTAACAATTCTTTGACGAGGTCATATGAGAATTTATCAAACGCTGCTTCAACAGGTGTATGAGTAGTAAAGATACATTGGTTTTTTACTTTATCGACGTCCATGTTATTCTTTTTGAGTAGCTCGAGGGTGAGGAGACTTGAATGTCCCTCGTTCATATGATATTTAGCGATATTGAAGTTTAATGCTTCAAGCATCCTCACTCCACCGATTCCTAGGACCATCTCCTGTTTAAGTCGATATCTGTCGTCGCCTCCATAAAGAACATCCGTTATCTTTCTATCTTCCGCCGTGTTTTCCTCTACATCCGTGTCAAGGAATAGTATGGAGACCATTCCACCAGTGAGACTTTGATATTCGTAAATCCAGGATCTGATTTTGATGTCTCTACATCCGATTTTCATTTTGGCAGTGAGAGTTGGTGAAGTCATATGCTCTGAGGGTTCCCATTCATCCGGATGATCCACCTGTTCACCTTCCTCCGTTATCTCTTGCCGTAAATATCCTTTCCTACTAACGAGCGTTACAGCGATTAATGGGATTTTTAAGTCGGCGCTAGATCTGATGACGTCTCCTGCTAGAACTCCCAATCCACCACTATAAGTTGGAATATCGCTTTTAATTCCAATTTCCATGGAGAAATACGCGATCCTCGGTCTTTCAAGGAATCTACGTTCACAGTATTCGCTACAGAAGTAATATACTTTGCCTCTGATTTCAACCTTAAACTTTGTCTTTTCTGGTTCTATGGGCATCCCGCATACAGGGTCTCTCGTAATATTCTTTTTTCCTATTACTTGATCTGATTCGATCAAAATTAACGATCAATCTCCAGACTAAGCTCTATGCCCTCTACTATTAGGCATTTCTAAATAAAAGTTTAGAATTTATGTTGTGCCCCCTCATGCTATTAATAATGTTTCACTATTTATATTAACTAATGAAGAAACTACGTGGGAAAGTAGTTGAAGAAGACGAAGGTTATCTGCACAATCGGCCCTGCATCTCTTTCAAGGGAAACGTTAGAGAAAATGCATAGGGCAGGTATGAACGGCGTCAGAATAAATACAGCCTATGGTGATCTTGATCAGTATGAGCTAATCGTAGAGAATGTTCGTGAAACGGCTGGCATTCCCATAATAGTTGATATCAAGGGACCTGAAATCAGACTTCGAGCCAACCGAAAGAGAATCATTAAGAAAGGAGAGATCCTAGAAGTCGGCTTCAATCAGGAAGAAATCAGTTTCAACCATAACTTCTACGATGAAATTAACGTCGGCGACATCATCTATATTGATAACGGAAAGGTTAGGACACAAGTCACGGAAAAGAGGAGAAGGATATTGCGTTTGCGGGTAATGAATGATGGCGAGATAGATGATGGTAAAGGAGTTAACATACCTAAAAAGAAACTTTCTGTGCCTTCTCTCTCTAGAAAGGACCTGGAAGTTATCAAGTTTGCAATGGAACATGACGTTGAATATATCGCCCTTTCATTTACGAGAAATGTCCAAGACGTGAACAATTTAAAGATTGAAGCTAATGGTTTTCAGGGGGGAATTATCGCTAAGATCGAAAATTTCGAGGGAATTGAAAATTTCGAAGAAATTTTAGGTGTTGTAGAGGGCATCATGGTGGCTAGAGGCGACTTAGGGGTTGAGATAAATCTTGAAAGAGTCCCGTTGATTCAGAAATCTATAATTAGACAGTGCAACCAGAGAGGTAAAACTGTCTTGACGGCTACGGATATGCTCGAATCTATGATATATCAGTCAATTCCAACTAGAGCTGAAGTTAGTGACGTAGCCAATGCAATACTAGATGGAACAGACGGGGTGATGCTTTCAGGGGAAACGTCGATAGGTAAGTACCCGGTGGAATCTGTTTTAATGATGTCTCGAATAGCGAGAGAGACTGAGGTTGCGGTGAAAAGCCATGTTGAAGAGGGGAAGTTCATCAACGTTTCAGACGCCATAAGCAAAGCTATACAGAGAATATGTCAAAACATGCCTGTCGACAAAGTGGTCACCTTAACCAGGTCAGGTTATACAGCAAGAATGATAGCGAGGTTCAGAATTTCGCAACCGATAATCGCGGTTACGCCAGAAGAGAGAATCAAGAGGCAACTTGAATTAGTTTTTGGCGTGTATCCAGTACGTATAGATTATTGTAGCGAAAAAGATCGAATATTGGCTGTCGCAAACAAACTTCGCTATTTAAATCTAGTTAATGATGAAGATACGGTACTGTTTACCGCCGCTTTCAGAACAGTTGTTAAACATGCAAGCAACTTGATCGAGATACACAATATTGGAGAACTTGGGAATTTTACAACTAGATAGTTGCCCATCCATATCAGAAGAAGTCCTTAAACGAAGAGCCAAGTTTCTAATTCCTTAATTTTCGGCATTAGAGGAGTGTTTCTTTTACTGTGCCCTAGTTAGGTTCCGGCTTGGTAAGATGCGATGTAATCTTTCTGTTTGGGGGTCAACTCGTCTATTTTTATGTTCATGGTTTCGAGTTTGATCCTTGCAACGGTCATGTCTTGCTCTCTGGGAACCTCGTAGACATCAGGTTTCAAGCTTCTCCCTTCCTTTATAAGGTGTAAGACTGAAAGGAATTGGTTCGCAAAGCTCATGTCCATGACTTCTGAAGGGTGCCCCTCCGCCGCTACCAAGTTTACAAGTCTTCCCTCGGCGAGGAGATACAATCTGCGCCCGTCTTTCAGTCTATACTCGACGTTGTTCGGTCTCATCTCTCGCTTGCACTCTGCCATCTCTTCTAAGTCTTCCACTGAGACCTCCACGTTGAAGTGGCCGGCATTGCATAGGATCGCGCCGTCCCTCATTTGACGCATGTGCTCCCTTGTTAGGATATCTCTGCATCCGGTTGCCGTTATAAAGACCTCGCCGTACTTGGCTGCCTCTTTCATTGTCGTTACGTGGAACCCGTCCATTACAGCCTTAAGGGCTTTTATTGGGTCTACCTCACAGACTGTTACGTTAGCTCCTAAACCTCTCGCGCGTATAGCTATGCCTTTACCGCAGTGGCCGTATCCGGCAACCACTACCTTCTTTCCCGCTAGTAGGATGTTGGTTGCTCGGATTATCCCGTCTAGAGTTGACTGTCCCGTTCCGTAGATGTTGTCGAAGTCCCATTTCGTCTCGGCGTCGTTAACAGCTATTATGGGATACCGGAGTTCCCCGGCTTCAGCCATTGCTCTCAGTCTATGAACTCCTGTCGTAGTCTCTTCGGTCCCTCCTATAACATTGCCTATTAATTCTGGCCTCTTCTTGTGAAGGGAGAAAACCAAGTCTGCTCCGTCATCTAAAGTTACGTTAGGTTCTGTTTTGAGGACTTGGTCTATACACCAATAATACTCTTCCTTGGAGAGTCCTCTCCATCCGAACACGTTCACTCCCTCAACAGCTAAAGCCGCCGCCACGTCATCTTGGGTAGAGAGGGGGTTACATCCACACCAAGCCGTTTCGGCTCCTGCTGCTATGAAGGTTCTAACGAGGACTGCTGTCTCTTTGGTTATGTGGAGGCATCCTCCGATCCTAACTCCCTTTAGAGGTTTCTCCTCTGCATATCTCCGCTGGAGCTCCATGAGAACCGGCATACGAGACTCTGCCCACTCTATTTTCAGTTTCCCTTGATCTGCAAGATTCAAGTCTTTAACTTTGAAAGGCATATTTACGTTCCTTCCCTTTTTGTTTACTCAGATCTGCTTAGAGAGTATTTAGGGAGTTTCACTTGATTTATCTTTACCCCCTAGCCTTCCTCTTTTTTCTTTAGGGAGTTTTCTCCCTCTTATGTGGTGATGTTTATAGCCCCTCTATTTGTTTTCAAATATGCTTGTTGCGTCTTTAGAGGATGATGTTGTTTTCAAAGAGTTTATAACTGAGCTTTAAGTGAATAATAATCTCTATTGGGATACACTATGTAGTAGGGTGGAGGATGATAGTATGCACTCGGAAGGCTATGAAGTTCCAGAGGACCTATACTATTCTAAGGATCATGAGTGGGCTCGTATTGAGGACGACTTGGCAGTTGTGGGTATAACCGATTATGCTCAAAAGTCCCTCCATGAGATAGTTTATGTGGAGTTACCATCGGAAGGAATGGAACTTAAACAGATGGATTCCTTCGGCACCGTGGAGTCCGTTAAAGCGGTCTCAGAGATATTCTCTCCAGTATCTGGAGAAGTTGTACAAGTAAATCAAGCGTTGGAGGAGAGTCCAGAGCTTGTCAATAAAGATCCCTATGGAGAAGGCTGGATTATCAAGATAAGGCTAAATGATCTAGAAGGCGACCTTAAAAACTTGATGGACGCAAAACAATACGCTGATTACCTGAAGAAACTGGAATCTGAAGAAGTTTAACACGTTTTATCTGAGGATTCAGCTTATATAAGTGATTTTCCCAGCTTCCTCCTCTCGTATACTACGGGTGATTTTTCTCCGTTGATCATCAATGCTCCGCATTTTTTCTAGTATTCTATTGGCTCGTTCTATTTCTTTATCTAACCCCTTCAAGTCTATATCTAAATCAAGCATCTTTATCAGTACTTGTAACACGTTCTTAGCCGCTTTTGGATCAGGGAAATAGCCGTCTGTCTTTCCAAGTAGGCATAAAGCTGGTAGCTCCTTGAATTTCGCTATCCCAATTAGTATCCCCGCCATGCCCACTATAGGATTACCCTCAGAACTGAGGGTAGCGCCCGCCTTCTCCGCCACTTCAATCAATTTAGAGTCTGTCGATACAGCTATCACAGCGGGCGTTTCCTTCCCGTTGGATTTATAGCCTCCTAGAGTAATCAGTAGGCTAACCCCCTTCTTCTTAGCATAATCTAGTATGGAAGATGCCACTTCATACTGTCCTTGAACAGTTTGAGCTTGGCTGTCACCGGTTAACGTTATTATGTCTCTTCCTCCCTTTCTATTCTCCCAGAAGTAAAACTGTCCTCTGAGTAATCTGGCGCTTCCCTTTTTATCCACTATGACGTAGTAAGGGAAGTATGGAGAGTAGAGGAGAGCAAGCTTCTTCGCTTTCAATTGCTTCGTGAGGAATCGCACGGCGATTCTCCCCACTTCCCCTAAGCCAGGAAACCCTTCTATAAGGATAGGAGATTTTAATTCAACTTTCTCCTTCTCTTTTATCACGGTTTTCTCCAGAGCTTAAACCCTCCTTCAAAGCTAATCTGTATTGCATGTATTTATCATCAGGCGAGAATTTTGCCGGGTGTGGCACTCTGACTCTCCCCTTACAGTACGGGCAGTTCTTTTGGTTCAATGTGTATCTCCCGCATTCAACGCATCTCCTTAGTAGCCAGACCACTCACTTCACCCTCTTAAATGACCCCACTCCCCCAGCTTCTTCAACTATCTTTATCGCTTGAGTACTGGCCTTGTAGAAAGTTTCTTCAGCAGTTTTATAGTCTTCTGCGGTAACCTCCACGCGATAGTTTGGAGGAGAGACAACGTAGATATTAACTTTCACATTCTTCTTTTTTATCTTCTCAGCGTTTAGTAAAGCCTTCTTTAAAATTTCAACGCCATTTGGTTTGATGCATTGGAGTTCTAGATTCCCCTTCACCTTCACATAGGGGAGTTTTATCTTCTCTTTTATTACTTCGGCTACTGTCTGAGCCATGTCTTCCTTCATGCCCAGTTTTATGAGGAGACTCTCCCCTTCTCTGGCTACCTGCTCTAATCCTGAATACAGATCACCGAAGGACTCTATTAAAGGTGTGCTAAGAATTTCACGAACTTTACTTAAGGGCATTTTAAGTCTTTCAGAGACGCTTCGGAGGAGGCTCTCCGCCTTCTTCTCTAAATTCCACTGTAGAAGTTTCTCCTTTCTCTCTCTTCCAGAGACCCTTCTTAAGGAGAGGTCAACGTGTCCTCTTTCCTTATCAACTCGTAAGACTTTAAGAACGGCCTTCTGTCCTTCACGGACGAAGTTTCTTATGTTTCTAACCCATGAGGAGGAGATCTCAGAGATATGAAGGAGTCCCTCCTTTCC
>CAZOCN010000035.1:0-12463 GCA_964578315.1 uncultured Candidatus Bathyarchaeia archaeon | reverse complement strand
AATGTGCTTATAACTTATAAACAACTTTATGCTTTCTCAAGCCACCGAGAGGCCTAAAATTTAATATCGCTACAAGATTCTTATTTAAATCATTGGGGTGTTTGGAGTTGCTTGTTGAAGAGATGAGGGATAGGTTGGGAGGTCTTTATGTATTGACTGTTACCCCATTCAAGGATAACTTTGACATTGATTTGGAAGGTATGAGGGAGAACGTTAGGTTTCTTCTAGAGAACGGTATAACCAGCGAGGTTGGCATTCTAGTTCCAGGAGCCGGTTACGGTGAGGGCGTATACCTCAGTTTGGAAGAGCATAGGCGCTTGGTTAAGGCTGTTCTAGATGAGGTTCAAGGTAAAATTTCCGTCTTTCCAGGTGTTCACCTTAATGGTACCCTAGAGGCAGCAAAGTACTGCAAACAACTTCAAGATATGGGTGCTGATGGCGTTCAGCTTTCTCCACCTGCCGCTTACGCTATGCCTACAGACGACGACATAGTGTACCATTATAGGCAAGTTGCTAAAGCAGCACCTAAACTTGGCATCATCGTGTACAATACCTACTGGGAGTGGGGAGAACCTTCATACCGTGACATGACGCCTAATTTAATCGGAAGACTGCTTGAAATAAAGAACGTCGTTGGTATCAAGTGGTCCAGTAAAACCCTATCGAACTTCGTAGCATGTCTAGATGAGTATGCGGAGAAGTGCGCCTTCTTCAACAACATGGGTGCTGAGGTATTGCCTTTATTCTACATGTTAGGTGGAAGGGGTTTCTGCGTCTCCGAGTTTGCTCCATGGTACAATTTGAAGCTCAAGAGTCTCTTAGAAGAACGTAATTACGCTGATGTATGGGAGGAACTGAAGAAATGGGCGTTTCCCTTCAGTCGTCTCATGAAGGAGATAATGAGTGAAGGGAAACATTGGATAGCGATTTCGAAGGCTCTAGTTGAAATATCTGGATTGAATGCAGGTCCCCCCAGACCACCTCAAATACCCGTGACAAGCGATCAGTACGAGAGAATTAGGAATTTAGTTGAGGAAACCGGAATTCTCTCAAAATAACTACCATTCTCACCACTGCTCTTTTTATACTTAAAACGCTAGCTTCAGCGATTACCTACACCATTTAATACACGTCTAAAAAGGTTCTCCACTATTTTTAGTCTTCTTTCATCGACGTTTATTACTGATTATCCTCCTCTAAAAGTGGTCTGACGATATAAATTGAAGGAACATTCGAAAGGGGATGAGCTGTGAGAAAGAGTTTTTTGAAGTTTTCTTGGTAAAACGTAATATTAAAACGCAAGATGTCTATTTGGTAGGTTAAGGTTCGCCTTGGTTGTTGTGAAGGAGGTTCTTTGTAAGTCCATTTTGAACCGTTGCGGTCTTGTAGGTATAGATTACAGTTTGAACCCCTATATTGGCTGCCAGCACTCCTGTGTATACTGTTATGCCCGCTATATGAAACGTTACACCAACCATACTGAAAGGTGGGGGGAGTTCGTGGATGTGAAGGTTAATGCACCTAAGATTTTAACTAAGGAACTTTCGAGGAAGCCTAGAGGGATAGTGTACCTAAGTACTGTAACAGACCCTTATCAGCCTCTCGAAAGAAAGTACTTCTTGACAAGGAGGTGCCTGAGTAGACTTTTATCTCGTCAGTTTCCAGTCAGAGTTCTGACTAAGTCCTCTCTCGTATTACGCGATGTAGATATATTGGGGAAGTTTGAGAATTTAGAGGTTGGCTTCACCATAACTACTACTCATCCTGAACTAAGTCGTCTACTTGAGCCCTATGCTTCGCCGGTTGAGGAACGACTCTCTGCGCTTAAGGAATTGAAGGCTCTTGGAATGGACACTTATGTCTTTCTTGGACCTGTAATTCCCTACCTCACAGATAAGGATTCTATTCTTGAGAAGACTGTCAGGGATATAGCTGCTGTGAAACCTGTGTATGTGATGGTTGACCGTCTCAATTTAAGAAGTGGTGTCTGGAGTAACATTAGGCGCTTCTTGGAAGGTAATGATCCGAAACTTATCCCTCTTTACGAGAATTTACTCCCCTCAATAGACTCTTACTTCGAAGATTTTAAACCTAGAATTAAGAGGCTCTGTGCTTTAGAGGGCTTAGATTGTGAGTTCTGCTACTAATATAGTCTTTAACCTCTCTTCATCGGAGTTCGTATTCTTCTAAGTGCTCTAAAAACCTCAAGATACCACGTTTAACCAGTATATCTAATGTGGCTTCCACTTCTTCTATGGAGAAACCTTTGCGTCTAGCCTGCTTTATAACCCACTTCTTCCTATAGTTGAACCCAGGTATGCGGATTATCCTCAGAATCTCTCTGGAGCAAGCCTCCAACTTACCTCCAGCTTCGGTCTTTCCTTCTACTCTTTCACTTACCGTGGATAAAGGTCGCGCCCTTATTCCAAGTTTTCTTTCAACATAACTCGCAAAGATTTCATTGTTTCTTCCTCCGAAACATGTTAGAACTAATCTCGGATGAGTTTTTCTCACGAAGTCTAATAGGTGTGGAAAGTCTGCGTGATCACTCAAGGGGAAACCTTTCTTTCCTCCACTAGTGTAGATCGCCCATCCAGAGGCATAAGCGTATTCGAACTCCAAGTTTTCCGGGAGCCTTCCCCTCTTAGGAGCAATAAATACACATTCATGGTCGGTGAGAAGTTCTTTGGCGTCTTCTGAAGCAGCGTCTATGTAGGAGAGCTCAAATCCATGCTTCCGGTAAACCTCATTTACCATACTCACCCGCGGATGCGTTACGACAGGTATTGTTGTAAGTTGATTGAAGAGGTAAATCAGCTCTTGTGAGTTCCCTATAGAGTCGGAGTGTAGGACTGGTATCTTTCCTTCTTTCATGGTTTTTACTGTCCAGTTCAGAATATCTACGGAGAGACCCTCCCTGGATGGGAAGACGAATCCCGGTGATCCGAAAGTGGACTCTATTACTAGAATGTCACAAGGGACGACCTCGGCTGCTTTCATAGTTAACGTGTCAACTGTGTTTAGGTCTCCAGTGTAGAGTAAGTTTCCCTCAGATGTGATGATCTCGAATAGGGCTGATCCTAAGATGTGACCGGCATTATGCGCCTCAACCTCCAGACTCCCGATTCGAATTTTTTTACGGTAGAAGAGAGGTTCCCAATCAGTGGGATCTACTCTTCGGTATAAATTGGCTAATTCTAGAGTCTCTGAAGTGCTGTATCTTCTATAAGCGTTGAAGTGGAAACCCTTCGCATGATCGGAATGGCTATGTGTGATTAGTATGTTTCTATAATTCTGGTTATTCCGCTGGGGATCGAGGATGATCGTCGTTTCACCATCTCCTACAGCAACTCCTCCATCCCACTTCACGGTTAAAGGCAAGAATCTACCACCGAAGGTTAACTTTAGAGAAGAATTCTGTCAGGGCTTTAACGGTTGGGTTACTCTTATTAAGCGTGTACAGGGGAATCTCCCCGTAAATCTTCCTCTCAACAAGTTCGTTCTCTAATAGAATTCTGAGGTGATTGGAAAGAGAATTTCGCTTTAATCCAGTAGCTTTGCAGATTTTGTACATTGTCATCTCTTCCCGGGCTTTCCATAGGGAAAGTAGAATCTTAAGCCTTGATTTATTTCCAATCGCTGACAGGAGTGATGATCTGGGTCTAAGTGTCGATATGTCTCCTCCCCTCGCTTTCTCTGAGAAGATCAACTAAAAATTTTTCTAGAATCTCTGCTTTTACTCCGTCTAATCCCATCTGGAAGTCTTCGCTCAGAGTTATTATTCCCGCCGCCTCTAGGTCGCTAGCTAAGGCATGTAAAAGAACGCGTCCCACGGGTTTCCGTCCATACTCCTCACATATAACGTTGTACGTCTCCTCAACTGCTTCTAAAGGTAGAAAAACCGCTTCTCTCTCCCCCTTCAGTCTCCGCGCTAGGGCTAATAGGAGGAACTTCTCTTCTTCTGGTAGTACCATCACATCCTCATCCCGTAGTTTAGGGTCTGTCTTTTCCTGGGCTTCCCTAACATGCTCAGGTAAAATGAAGAAGCAACCTTCCCTCTCTGCTATCAGACCGGAAGATAAGAGGAGTTGTAGCGCATAACGTGCATCTCCGTGTCCATATTTCACCGTGTTCCTGGCGATGAAGGTTAGTATCTCCTCTGAAACTGCGTTTTCGATAAAGGCTTCCTTCACTCGTTGAGAGAGTATGTCTATAAGCTGGTTTTCTACGTAGGGCGGGAACTCGAACCTTTCTTGAGGTCTGAACTTGCTGAGAGTAGACGGGGACAACTCATTCAGAAACTTCTGGCTTCTACCGATGAAGATGAAGTTTATCCTTTGAGGAACCCCCTTAACCTCGTCGGTGAGCCTAGTTAACTCGTAGACTATATCCTCGCCTGTACTTCGGATGAAGTAGTCAATCTCGTCTAGGGTTAATAAGAGGATTATGTCATGCTCGTTTAAGTAGTCCCATAGAGCATGTAGGAGCTCAGTTGAGCTGTAACCCCTTAGCGGTAGTACAGGAGCGGTCTTCCTTATTATCCTCTGAACCAACCCGTACTTTCCGGGGGTCGTCCGACAATTTATATGTGCATATACCAGATTCACGCCTCTCTTTTCAGCAATTATCTTTAGAACACTCCCTACCCTTTTCGCAGTGACGGTCTTTCCAGTTCCACTTTTACCAGTTATGAGAATCCTTTCGCTTATAGCACAGGGCTGGTCTATTACTACCTTCAGAAAATTCACCATCTTCTCAACAAACTCTTCCCTATGAGGTAGTTTAGATGGAACGTAATCGAAGCTGAGCTTTTCAATTCCACCTTCAAGGAAGATTGACCGCTTCATCACGGAACGCAGTGTACACACCAAACCTAAAATTTACTCTACAGAATTGTAAAAAATTAACGGTTCAACATTTCCTCCGTTTTTCGCCTTTAAATCCTTTATCACCCTCAAAAAATGCCTCTTTTCCGCCTCGCCTTATCACCCTCCACTTTTTACTGTTACATAGAAATTTTTATGTTTCAAGAATGAATGTTGAAGTCTCTGAATATACGCTCAGGTGATGGTGAAGTAAGTTTGAGTGGAGAAAAACTAGGTTTCGAAGAGACACTTGAAGAAAATGTAATAAAAGCAGGCATATGCGTTGGTTGTGGTGCCTGTGTAGTTGTCTGTCCCTTCAACTGCCTTGAATACCGAGAGGATCACCCAGAACTAGTTCTTGAATGTAAGAAGTGTGGGATATGCCTAAGAGTATGTCCGAGCTATAGTTTCTCTCTTCCAGAACTAGAAAGGATGGTTTTCGGGCGGGTTAGGAATCCGGAGGAGGAGTTCGGTGTAAAACGTAGATTAGTGATCGCGAGGACTACCAGTGATAAGGTGAGGAATGTTGGGCAGGATGGTGGGGTCGTCACAACCTTACTATTAACCGCTCTTGATAATGGGATAATAGAAGCCGCAGCGGTCTCCTCAACCGAAGAAGACCGCCCCTTCTATCCGATTCCAAAATTGGTAACAACAGAAGAAGAGCTTCTAACCTCTGCCGGAACGAGATACTCGTATTCCCCAAACCTACTAGCCTATGGTGAAGGCGTAAAAGAAAAGAAGAGCAGTATTGCATTCGTCGGTACACCCTGCTCAATAAGAGCTCTCCGTAAGATCCAAGCGGCTAAGTTGGCTAAGTTTGTAAAGCCCTTAAGCTTCACTGTGGGGCTTCTGTGCTCCGAATGTTTCTCCTACGATGGACTGATGAAGAACCATGTGGAGAAGAGACTTGGCATACCTTTAGAGGACGTTAAGAAAGTTAACATAAAGGGAGGCATAATTGTAACAACCAATTCTGGCCGGGTGGAGAAGATTCCCTTGAAAGAAGCCAAACAATACGCGCGCGAAGCATGTAAGAAGTGTACGGACTTTTCCTCTGAACTCGCAGATATTTCAGTTGGAGGGGTGGGGCTAAGCGGCTGGACCTTCGCAATAATAAGGACTGAAAAGGGAGAGAAGATCTTCGATTTCGCCGTTAACGAAGGTGCCCTAGAGACGAAACCAGTAGGAGCGGAGAGTAAAGCCTTGGGTCTTCTATTAAAGTTAACAAGGCTAAAGCGAGGCAGAACCTGAGAGAGATTATTTGACTATCGAGACTTTCTGGTTAGTGAGTTTGTAAATCGCTCTCTCCAGTTGCTTCTCTCCTTCTTCGATTTGCTTCTCGGTCTTCTTCTTTTCTCTTTCTAGAACAGCCAGTCTAGAAGCCAGTATATCCCTCTGCCCTTCCAACTTTCTTATTTTAGCCTCCATGACTTCCATTTCATTCTTCAACTCTTTTATGGACTCTGAAGATGAGAGCTCCTGATACCTCCTTAATATTTGTGTACATTCAAGTTGAAGATGGAGGAGAAATTCTTTATTCATAATTTTATGAATAGTGTCCTGTGCTTTCTTGATTCGACTGCTCTTCAGTATTAACTTATCCTCTGAAACTGCTTTATTCAGCTTCCTTAAAACTCCCTTCAGAATAGGGTAGCCCTTCTCTTCTGTTGCAAGGGCCATGAAAGGATCCTCTAGGTACTCTCCAATCTTCTCTCTTTCATGCAACATCAAAATTCCAGTGGTCCGTGATAGATTATCCAGTTTTTTGAAAGGTTTTCTGAGGTGTCGGAGAGCGTGTTTAATTTTCACTCTCAATTCCTTAATCTTCTCTTTAACTTCTTCAATCTCTCCTAGTTTACCATCTTTTTTCAAGGATTCCAGCTTTGCTTTTTCTTTGTCCACTTCCTCGTTTACCTTAGAGAGTTCTTGATAGAGCTCTTCATACCGCCCTTCTAACTCTTTAAGATCCGTATAGAGGTTCAGTATGTGCTCAGACTCTAAGGCGACGTCTTCCACAGCCTTTAGCCTAGAGAATTCCCCTCTGAGGAAGCTATCTAAGTCCTTCAAGGCTTCTATTATCCTCTTTAGAGAGGAATCCACCCTCATACGGTCGATTATAAAGTAAGGAGTTATCCTTGGATACATCAGCATTCTCTTCTGCTCAATAAGTTTTATGTTCTCGCTCAGAAATTCGTAGAAACTTGAAAGACTTTTGTAAGTGATCTCTTCCGGAGGTTTTATATCCCAGAGAGATTCTTGCACCTCTCTTCCAAACTTCGAAGCCATTCTGGCGAATCTGAAAGTCTTCCTATTCTCCTTCAACATCTCCTTCTCGCTTTTACCTATCAGTTTCTCACAGTTATTATTGAGATCCTCGATATACCTCTGAAGGTTCTTTATTAGCTTTCTCGCCTTCTCCTTTAAGGGTTCTATAGAGGCTCCCACGTTCTCCCTTATCCATCTCCCCACATCCACGAGGGAGACTTTAACAACGCCGCTCAAGAAAATCCTCCAAGCCGCTCTCAATTAGCAACAAATTTATTGGAGAATTATACAGAAAAAGATTCCGACCGAGCTTATCTTTGAGGGAGCGACTAAATAACAAGAGTAGCCTATTACTCCATTCACGTCTTCATTTAGGTTCTATTCAACCTCCTTTTAGCCATCTTCGATGCTAGTAATATCGCTTCAATCATGCTCTTGGGGTTAGCTGTGCCTAGTCTTAGACCCGCCCTCCTATATGCTGTTCCGTGGTCAACGGAAGTCCGAATGATAGGTAGACCTACGGTAACATTAACCCCCCCTTCGAAGGCTTGCATCTTTATTGGTATATGCCCCTGATCATGATACATCGCAACGACGATATCAAATTCTCCTCTACTAGCCCTCAAGAATACAGTGTCAGCCGGATAGGGACCTGAGGCATTAATGCCTTCATCCCTAGCAAGCTCCACAGCTGGTCTTATAGCGTCTATTTCTTCAGAACCAAAGAGTCCTCCCTCTCCAGCGTGCGGATTGAGAGCTGCCACAGCAACTTTAGGGTTCTCAATTCCCATTTCTCTCATAGCTTTCCAAGCTAATCTAATAGTTCTTAAAATGCGGTTGGAGTCTATCAGTTCACAAGCCTCTCTTAAGCTTACATGGGTTGTTACATGGATAACTCTCAGGGATCCGCCTACAAGCATCATTGCGTAATCCTTTGTTCCTGTAAGCTCAGCTAAAAGTTCGGTGTGCCCGGAGTACTTGAAGCCGGCTTTATTTATAGCTTCTTTATTTATAGGCGCGGTGGCTATTGCGTCTATTTCTCCTTCTTTTGCGAGCTCCACAGCCTTCTTGATGTACTCCACAGAAGCTTTTCCAGCCATAGCTTGAGCCTTTCCCATCTCCAGCTTCTCCATGTCAATGTTATCCAAGTCAAGAACATCTATAGAACCGAGTTTAAAGTAGGCCTCCGATACTCGTTTCACCGGATGAACCTCAAGGGTTTTACGAGCAACTCTAATTCCTTCCTTAAGGACCTTAGAGTCGCCTATAACGATGGGCCTACAATTCTCGTATATTTTATCCTCTGAGAGTGCCTTAGCTATAACTTCTGGTCCTACTCCAGCGGCGTCTCCCATTGTTATCCCGATTATAGGTTTATCAGTCATCTTCCTACTCACCTTTCAATTGTTGGATTATCTCCACAAGTGCCTCTTCACCGCCGAATCCTCCGGCTTTTGTGACTACTTTAAGTCCGTCGTGATCCCCCCCTACAATAGTTGTAAGGGGGATTCCCGGTAAGATTTCCCTCTCAAGTTTAAGTCTCTTGATCCCCATAGCTTCACAGACTCTCAAGGCTACCTCTCCTCCAGTCAAAACTAAGCCGGCTACCTCCGCTCTTTCTAGTACCCTTCTAACTATCTCACCAAGGCTCTTGGAGATAGCTTCTCTTATCTTAACTTTCTCAAGACCCAGTTGTTCTCCGGTTATGAGAGTCCTGTCAACTGATAATCTAGATCTCGCTGAAGTTACGATGACGTCGATTCCGGAGCTTAGGCTCTTAAAGATCTCATCTGAAACTCTCCTGACTTCCATTTCGGTTTCTTCTCTAGATTTGAGGAGTTCTTCAGCGTGAACCTCCGCTAATAAGCTATTTGGGCGTTCTACAGCTCTCATCAATTGACGCATGGTTACACTATTAGTGCTTCCAGAGATTATCATTACAGGTTTACGTGTTGTGACGCCTAGGACCTCGGCTATTCCCTTAGCCAGCCCAGCTGATCCACAGGCTATTAAATTAAGTTTACTGAAAGTTATCACTCGGGCTATAGTCTTGAGGTCGCTCTCTGCCACAGCGTCTACAACGATCATCTTCTCACCATTTTCAATTCGACTACATATCTCCGTCTCCAAAGCCTCCAAACCAGCAGCTACTTTAAAGAGCGTGATATGCCCTACTTTTCGTTTAGTCTGCCTCTGGAGTATCGTTGGTATATGAGAGTTTCTGGGTTCTTTCTCATACATGGCGATATTCTCCATCATTCCCAAAGGAATCCCATCAACGAGATGGTATCCTCCTACCGTGATCCTACCATATTCCGGGAAAGCTGGAGCTACAATTACGGCGTCAGCATCTAAAACATCCAGCATAGCATCCAATTCTCTCCCCACATTTCCGCGTAATGTAGAATCTATCTTCTTGTAGAAGAGCTCTACGTCGGCATCCCTAAGAGCCCTCGTCGCTTCCTTCACCTTCCCATAGGCCACTTCAGAGTGGTCATTACGACTCTCCGTATCTATAACTACGACCTCGCTTTCAGATAGATCCCTTATGAAATATGGTGAGATCAGAACCAGAGTATCCAGCCCATACTTCTTGAATTGTATACCTGTATCGCAGGCTCCAGTCAAGTCATCTGCTACAACAGCTATTCTGCTCTTCAAGGCTCTAAACCTCATGGTTGGATCAACCGAATCTTGGATAGATGTAGTTAGCTCTACTAGTTAATAGCTTCTGCTCTATCACGAAAACAAAGGTTGCGCAGAGACTATAAGAGTAGTGCTATACGTATTAAAAGTATAAAAAAGGAAGGTTGTTCTTAGAGATCGAGTTCAGCCGGTATCCCACTTTCAATGGCTTATATAAGTTCTGTAATAGGTTTGTATTCTAGTCCGAAGGCTTCTGCGACTCCCGGATGTGTAACGTATCCTTTGTATGTGTTCGCTCCCTTCGCTAGGGCGCTGTCCCTCTTAACAGCCTCTTCAAACCCTAAATTCGCTAGCTTCAAGGCATAGGGCATCGTTGCGTTTGATAGGGCAAATGTGGAGGTGCGTGGAACCATACCTGGCATATTAGCTACGCAGTAGTGTATTACTCCTTCTTCAATGTATGTAGGATTACTGTGAGTAGTAGGTCGGCTTGTCTCAAAGACACCTCCTTGATCTATAGACACGTCCACTATTACTCCGCCAGGTCGCATGCCTCTGATCATATCTCGAGTGACAACCTTCGGTGCCTTTGCCCCAGTGACCAAAACAGCGCCCACAGCCACATCTGCATCTTTCAACGCATCTTTCAAGTTCTGCGCGTTGGATATAAGAGTGTTTAGATTGCCATGGAGAGTCTGCTCCAGTTCTATAAGGGGTTTTATTCTCTTATCAAGCACTATGACGTTAGCTCCCATTCCAAGGGCAACCTGCGCTGCGTATCTCCCTACGGTGCCTGCGCCGATAACCACAACTTTACATGGAGTTACTCCAGTCGCCCCACTAATGAGTTTCCCTTCACCCCCATGAATCTTAGTGAGGTACTGCGCTGCGATTTGAATTGAGATTTTGCCAGCTATCTCGCTCATTGGACGGAGAAGTGGAAGCGATCCGTCGGGGAGCTCCACAGTTTCATAAGCCACTGATTTAACTTTCTTTTCAATAAGGATACGTGTTAAAGTCTCCTCAGCAGCTAGATGGAGATAAGCGAATAGAATCAAGTCTTCACGCATCAATTCGTATTCTGGCTTTATAGGCTCCTTCACCTTCATGATCATCTCTGAGCTTTCATATAGTTCTCTGTGAGTAGGAACGATCTCGGCTCCGACTTTCTCATACTCTTCGTCCTTAAATCCGCTGCCGAGACCCGCCCCCTTCTCTATGAGAACCTTGTTTCCAGCCCTTACTAATGTGTCCGCGCCTGCAGGAGTTATCCCAACACGGTACTCATTATCCTTAATCTCTTTGGGGACGCCTACTATCAACTTTCAATTCTCCCCCTTTTGAAGAATATTATTTGAATCTATTTAGTATTAAAACTCTTCTAGATAAAGTACATACTATTCTATAGGCGTGCCTTCCTCAGGCGACCTTACAAGTTTATAGAAGTTCTCCATAAGCGCTTTTGTTATAGGCCCCGGCTTTCCGTCTCCGATTATCCTCTTGTTGACTTCGGTGACAGGTGCTATCTCTGCCGCGGTTCCCGTTAGGAAGACTTCGTCTGCACTGAATAAATCGTTTATTGTGATGTCTCTTTCAATTACTTTGTAACCTAGGTTCGAGGCTAATTTAATAACAACGCCTCTTGTTATGCCTTTCAAGGCTCCTGCAGTTGAGGGTGGAGTATAAAGTTCTCCATTTTTTACGATAAAGATGTTCTCGCCAGTTCCCTCTGAGATGAAGCCACGTGTGTCTAAGCAGATTCCCTCATCAGCCCCTGCATTGTTAGCCTCTATTCTAGCCAGTATGCTGTTAAGATAATTTAGAGACTTAACCTCATGGGATGTCGCATCTACAGGATCTCTTCTTACCCATGATATGTGAGTGGATATGCCCTTCTCCCTAACGTCCTTCTTATGAAGTTGAAGCAGGGGTTCTGTTATGATTACGATAGATGGTTTAGGGCATTTCCTAGGATCTAGACCCAGATCTCCGATTCCTCGAGAGATAACTAATCGGATGTAACCGTCCCTCAGTCCATTCTTCTTTAAGGTCTCTATAATGGCTTTCTTCAACTCCTCCTTTGTGAGGGGTATCTCCAAGGCGATAGCTTTGGCGGAGTTGTAGAGTCTCTCAAGATGCTCATCGAGTTTGAAGACTATTCCATCATATGCTCGTATTCCCTCAAATACGCCATCTCCATAGAGGAAGCCGTGATCATACACGGAGATCTTCGCTTCAGACTTTGGATAATATTTGCCGTCTATGTATACCCACAATTCTTCACTCATATCCTATTCATCTCTATAGGTATTTAGGAAATAGGTTAGGCTGTACTAGGTATTTTTAAGTTTTCTAGTTCCTCTCGTGCATTTCTACCCATAGAATCTCGGTCTCTTCGAGAGTAGTCGGGGCAATGGGAGTCTCTGGAAAGGTTTTCCTTCAGCCTCACTCCGCACTTTAGCGATTAATTCCTCAAGGGACATCTTTAATCTGTCTTCTCCGAGCTCTCTATCTCTGACGGTGAGAACCCCCGAATCCCTTTCTTTCTCTCCGAAGACTAATATGTATCGAATCCACTCTCTCTCGGCTTCCATAACTCTCCTCTGGACGGTTAATCCGCGATCATCGATATCCACTCTGATATTATGCTTCTCTATTTCATCGGCTATCTTGATGGTGTCAGG
>CAZOCN010000034.1:0-13168 GCA_964578315.1 uncultured Candidatus Bathyarchaeia archaeon | reverse complement strand
AGGCTATAGGCAACTTCTCTTTGTCGATGATAACTTCACTTTGAACCCAAAACGGGTGATGGAGCTATGCCGTAGAATGAAAAAGGAGAAGGTCAGGATGGACTGGATCTGCGAATCGCGAGTAGACAACTGCTCCTATGAAATGCTAAGGAATCTAGCTAGGGCAGGCTGCCGTATCCTATACTTCGGGATCGAGAGCGCCAACCAATGGGTTCTCGATTACTTCGACAAGAAAATAACTCCCACTCAATCAAGAACTGCCATAAAGAAGGCTAGAAAAGCTGGAATAGACGTCATAGTCGGCTCTTTCATCCTTGGGGCACCAAGAGAAACTAGAGAGGAGATAGAGAGGACACTACGCTTTGCTCTAGAGTTGGATATCGACGTTCCACAGTTCAACCCGTTAGGTGCCTTCCCCGGCACCGACATCTGGGAGGAATTGAAGGTAAAAGGAGTAATCAACGAGGATGAATGGTGGGAGACGGGACTCACTATAGCCGAGGTCTCTAAGGAATGCGTCCCTCTAGAAGAGATAAAGGAAATGATTCACAAATATTCCATGCATTTCCTATTCCGCTCCAACTTTGTCCTTCGAGAACTCCTCAGAACCATTAAAAGCACCTATAGGTTGAACCTTGTATTAAACAACTTAAACCGTGCTGAAATCATAGCTAAAAGCCTCCAGAGCTTAATATAGAATCAACCTAGCGATAATGGGTCTGTAAATACGCATTTCTACGGATTTAAGAGTAAAGCTATTATCGTATTTATGTAGCGTCTAATTTGATCCTGATTTCCTAAATGTGGATGGTGAAGCTGAGTGACCACGCGTAATGTCTCTTTAAGGTTTGAGCCTGATGGGTTATGGGCTAAAGTGGAGCCGGGCACCCTAATCTTAGATGCCCTAAGAACGGTTGGGCTTTCAATCCGCTCGGAGTGTGGCGGGAGAGGTATCTGTGGAAAATGTAGAGTTATTCTCCAAACTTCTGAAGGAACAAATGAACCGACAGTTGCTGAGAGATCCCGTATCTCTGAGGCTGATCTCGCGAAGGGTTACAGGCTGGCTTGTCAATGTAGAATTTACGCTGATAATACGATAATCATCCCTGATGAAAGTAGGCTCGCTGTTCGTCGAATCCTTATTCAAGGTGTTGAGGGAGAAGTTACTCTAGACTCGCCTTTACGTAAAGTTAATGTTACTTAACCCCATCCCACCTTGTCTGATGTTAGATCCGATTTCCAACGCTTATCAGAGTTCCTAAGAGAAGTCTACAACTTGGAACCGAAGGAAGTTGATTTTGAAGTTATGAAAGAGGCTCCAAGGGTTCTTAGGGACGCCGAATGGAACGCTTCTGTAACTCTGTGGGAGGATAAAATAATCTCTATCGAGCCGGGTGACACAACAAACACTCTCCTAGGGATAGCAATCGATATAGGCACCTCGAAGATAATCGGTTACCTCTCAGATTTACTCACCGGAGAGCTCTTAAACGTCGGTTTCATTGAGAACCCCCAGATAAGCCATGGCGAGGATGTTATATCGCGGTTATCCTATGCTTCACGTAATCCCGAAGCGTTACGGGAACTACAGCAACTGGCGATAAAAGGAGTGAACTCCGTAATCTCTGACGCCTGTAAAGAGTCAGCCTGCAATCCAGACTCCATTTATGAAGTGACTGTAGTGGGGAATACGGCGATGCACCACCTCTTCCTCGGTCTAACCCCGAAGTTTCTAGGTCTCTCACCTTATGTTCCTGTGATAAGCGACTCAGTTAATTTAGAGGCAAGGACTCTGGGTGTAAGGGTGAACCCTGCTGGAAACGTTCACATACTCCCAGTCATAGCTGGATTCGTTGGTGCAGACGCGGTAGCTGACATCATAGCCACTGGCATTTACGAATCTAATGAACTGTCTCTAGTTGTTGATATCGGAACGAATACAGAGGTGATTTTGGGAAGAAGCGGTGATTTAATCTCTGCTTCTTGTGCCTCTGGTCCAGCCTTTGAGGGAGCGCAGATAAAATGTGGGATGAAAGCGTTGACCGGGGCTATAGAACGTGTTAAGATAGAACCTAGGAGCCTTAAAGTTGATTACGTAACGATTGGAGACAGCGCCCCCGTTGGAATATGCGGTTCTGGAATCGTTGATGGAGTGGCTGAGCTCCTGAGGAACAGAATCATTGATAGGACGGGAAGGATGGTTGAGAAAGTTGATGGTGGTAAAGTTAGGTCTCTTGGTAAGGAAAGGGAGTTCTTGTTGGTAGCTGAAGGTGAAGGAGGCGCCAGAAGGGATATAGTAATCTCTCAGAAGGATGTCCGCGAGATACAACTTGCAAAAGCAGCTATATACACAGGGTGCTCCATACTAATGAAGAAGAAGGGCGTTACAGTTGATGATATTGAACATTTTTACATAGCGGGAGCCTTTGGGAATTACCTAAACCCCGAAAACGCAAAGTTTCTCGGAATGTTCCCGGAGATAAGTACTGACAAGATAAAATTTGTAGGAAACGCTGCTGGAGCCGGGGCTAGAATGGCTCTTCTATCTAGAGAGGTTCGTAGGGTAGCGGCGAAGGTAGCTAGGGAAGTTGGCTATGTGGAGTTAGCTTTGGAAGAGAATTTCCAGAAGGAATTTGCCTCTGCTATGTACTTTCCTCATAAGGATCTAGACAGGTTTCCTTCAACTAAAGCCTTCTTCCTTAATGATACATCAAGAGTGATATAGGGTTATGAGGCTTTCAGGGGAGATCTTGGTAACTGGAGGAGCCGGCTTCATAGGGAGCCATATAGTGGATAAGCTACTAGACATGGAAGACGTGACAGAAGTTAGGGTCCTAGATGACTTCTCTACGGGTAAAATTGAAAACTTGACGGGTCACCTGGAAAATCCGAAGCTAAAAGTTGTTAAAGGTGATGTAAGAAAGCGTGGAGTAGTTAAGAAGGTAATGAAGGGTGTGGATTGTGTTTTTCATGAAGCCGCCATAACCAGTGTACCAGTCTCTATAAAGAAGCCTTTAATGATGAATCGCGTCAACGTCGACGGAACTCTAAACGTACTGGAGGAGGCTAGAGTAAATGACTCAACACTTATTTACACTTCCTCTTTTGCGGTGTACGGAGAACCCCGCGATTTTCCAATAAAGGAGACTACTCCTCCGAGGCCTATATCACCTTATGGCGCTTCTAAATTGTCGGCGGAGGCGTACTGCTTATCCTATCATGAAGCCTATGGCTTGAGGACTACCTGTCTAAGGCTCTCGAACGTTTACGGTCCGAGACAAATTTACAGTCCCTATGCGGGTGTTATAACGGTCTTCGTGAATAGGGCTCTGAAGGGCGAACCGTTAATCATCTATGGCGATGGTGAGCAAACCCGTGACTTCATTTACGTAGAAGATGTAGTGAACGTCAACCTCTTAACTGTGGCGTCTGGGAAGGCCTACGGCGAGGTTTTCAACGTTGGAACCGAAAAAGAGACCTCAGTAAATGTTTTGGCATCAAAAATTAAAAGTATAGTTGGACGCGAGAGTCTACGAGTGATCTACAAACCAGCCATTAAAGGCGACATCAGACGTTCTGTCGCTGATATTTCCCGAATGAAAGCGCTTCTAGGGTATAAGCCTAAGATGGATTTGGATAACGGTCTTCTACAAGTAATCAAATGGTTCGGTGAAAGATAGAGAACGAATTCTCTTCCTTATCAGCGTGGCTCTCTATTATCTAGAAAATTTGGTAATTCTTCAGAATAAATAAGAGGAAGGCTACATTGCTTTTTCTAAAGGGCTCGACTTCTCTAAGGGTTATTCTCCCATGTTTTTTACTATTCGTTCAATTATATAGGCGCTGGAACCGAGGAGCCTATTGAGTCTGTTCCAGAACTCTCTCTCATTCCGTAAGGGTTTCTTCTTAATGTAGTACATAATAACGTCGGTAGCGTCTCTACCACACAACCTATTCAGAACTTCCGCTGTTCTTTCGATGTACCTCCTCTTAAGCGCTGTAGAACTCGATGAAGTGCTGAGATGCATGTCCATATAAACTTAAAATACAGCTCTCTTTTAATATGCTTATGGAGAAATAAAATAGATTTCACCTCTTAAGTGGTGTTCCATACTTAATCTAAATCGCAGATTTTCTCCAGTTGTTGCAGAACATAACCACGTATCTCCTTCGGTTTTGGAAGGTCCACCATTATCTCGCCGTTGAGAATTAGAGGCTTCAACATATCTACCATTTCTTCATTACATTTCGGGCATTTAGGCGGCGATTGCTTTCTTTGCCGGATTACATCTGTTAGACAATTTGGGCATCTCCAAACTTGCTTCTCTCCTCCGAGTTTTCCCCGCTTAGCCACAGGTTTCCCCTCAACACTCACGATATCCATTGCGAAATCTACTGTGGGAGCGTTGCTTACAGCAGTTCCTACGCCGAAAGCGTCTGCTCCAGCTGCACTGAGAACCTTCACCGTCTCTTCATCGAGTCCACCTGAAACGAAGATTTTAACGTTTCTGTACCCCCTAATATCCAGTTCCCATCTTACTTCCCTTACTATCGCGGGGAAGCTTCCCCTCCTAGAGCTTGGAGTATCTAAACGTACAGCGAATAGTCGCTCTTTGAGGGCCTCCGCCGCCATAATAGCCTCTATCTTCTCGTCGAAGTAGGTATCTACTAGGGCGACTCTCGGCACTTCTGAATCTATAACCTCATCGAAGGCTTTCCAAGCCTTAATTTGGTCACCAAGGAGGATAATCAAGGCATGGGGCATAGTGCCTACGGGTTTTGCCTCTATAGTTCTCGCTCCTAATAGGCTGGATACCGCGTCTAAACCTCCTATGTAGGCGGCGCGGTCAATCATAGGCGATATCGATGGATGCATCCTTCTGACGCCGAAAGAGATTACTGTCTTCTTCCTCGCTGCACTCTTGATTCTGGCGGCCTTAGTTGCGATTCCTGAAGCTTGACAGAGGAATCCTAGAAGTGGACTTTCTAAGATGCAGAACTCTCCATACGGCCCTTTTATGTACATGACTGGCTCTCTTACTCCGTAAAAGTCTTCACTGTAGAAGATAGTTCCCTCAGGCATAGAGTAAACGTCGACCTCACGGCCTTGGAAGAGTTTCGCCACTTCCTCCACTCCACATAGGACGCCCCAAGGCCAAGAATTTGGTAGGCTACCACTTGTTACCTCAGCTGTGACTGAGGTCCTATCGAGTTTCTTCTTTTCCAGTATCTTCTTGGTCCTTACAAAGTAGATGTCCGTGGTCTCTCCACTTCTTATCTCCTTGTCGTCTGCATAATAAAAGAGGCGCATAGGCTTCATTTTCCTTCTCCAAGTTTTCTAAGGAAAGATTCGAGATTTAGGATTTCTGCTTTATAAATACGCTTCATATAGTCAAGTCCCCTCTTCTGGTCTTCTTCCGTTAAAGCCTCTACACAGTCCTCTAAAACGGTTATCCTGTATCCTCTAAAGAAGGCGTCTGCGGCGGTGTTCTGGACGCATACGTCCGTTAGAACACCAGTCAAAACCAGATCGTCTACCTTCAGCTCTCTAAGGAGTAGGTCCAAATCCGTTCCGAAGAAGGCGTTATAACGCCTTTTTCTAACGATAAAATCCTCTGATGCTGGTTGCAATTCCTCAATTATCTCAGCGCCTTCTGTTCCGGCGATGGCATGAGGAGGCCAGAGCTCAAATTCCATGTCAACTCCTTCCCGATGGCTGTCTACTGCGTATATGACCGGAAGCCTAAACTCCCTAGCTGTTTCCACTAGACGTTTTATGTTAGGTATTATCCGTTTGGCCCGCTCAACCTTCAGACTTCCCTTTATGAAATCATTTATCATATCTATAACAAGGACTCCATACACCTTCTTGTCCCCCCTCTTCCAATAAACAATAGATCTCTCATCAACCAAAAAAGAGTAATGGCTACTCTACATAAATAGTTAAAAGCTGTCTTGATAACTAAATTAATTGTAGGAGGTTGGGGTGGATGGCTAAAATTATTGTTTTCCATTTTACTGAGGAGGGTAGACTCCCTAAGTTAAGCCAGAAAGAACTTGACGATATTATGAAGGGTTTCTATGAAGTTTTGAAGGAGTACCCGGGCGTCAAATTTAATGGGACCTACGTTGACGAGAACGGAAGGGGGATCTGCGATTGGGAGGCCCCGAACCCTGAGATCGTAAAAGATATTGTGAAGAAAGTACTCGGTGCACCTCCGAAGGATCCGGTCATCGCAGTAAAAAGAGTTCTTTAAAGAGCGAATTCACCTATTGAACTCTTCCGTTCCTTTCTGAAAGAGTACCTTATATTCCTTTTTTAAAATGTTATGTAATCTACTTCAGGAAATGGCTAAACCTTAAATCTTATGTAGTGTAAAATGAAAAGAAAGTTTTGTGGATAGAAGGAGAAAATTGGATTATGATCAAGATACGACCGGCTATCATCGGCGTCGGTCGAACGAGCTTTGGGGAGCATTACGAGGAGGAGCCGCAGAAGTTAATGGATGAAGCGGGGATAGCAGCATTAGACTCCGCAAATATAAGTAGAAAAGATATAGATGCCTGTTACTGCTCTGACTACTTCCTGCAATTAACGAATAAAATCGGGCTTGAGGAGGGTTTCCTCTCTGAACTTCTAGAGTTACATATTCCTATGGAGAAGCTGAGGTCCTTCGGTTCTGCGCTATTAAACGCCTGCTGCGCAATAAAATCAGGAAAGTATGATATTATCTTGGTTAGTGGCGTTGAGAAGATGTGTGATCGCTGGTCTAAGATAAGAGATGATCTAATGCTATTGGAGGACCCTTGGAGCTACTATGCAGGTTGCACACCTGAAGCCAACCATGAACTCCTCCTCCGAGAATACATAAGAAAATACCACATCAAAGGTGGAGAACTGGAGAAGTTCAACGTGGCCTTGGCGCAGATAGCTGTAAAAAACCACTACAACGCTACAAAGAATAAATATGCACAGTATAGGAGACCCATAAAACTCGAAGCTGTTCTCGCGAAACGCTCAAAGGGTAAA
Source organism: uncultured Candidatus Bathyarchaeia archaeon (assembly GCA_964578315.1). Taxonomy (GTDB): domain Archaea; phylum Thermoproteota; class Bathyarchaeia; order Bathyarchaeales; family CAZOCN01; genus CAZOCN01. Next base: position 6,138 of record CAZOCN010000034.1, on the reverse strand, counting down.
CCTCTAGGCTTATACGATTTTGCGCCTATCTCTGACGGAGCGACGGCCCTCATCCTCGCCAACCCGGAGAAGATAGACGCTGGTTCCGTGGACCCTGTCTACGTCGAGGGTTCCTCCTCCTCCACCGATTATATCACTTTCTCATCTCGCGAAGTGCGAACTGGTTTCCTTGCAAGCCAAACAGCTATGAATAGAGCTTTAGAAGAGGCTGGGATATCCCAGAGGGATATTCAACTCGCTGAACTCTATGACCAGTCAACTATACTGGAACTCGTCTCCTTGGAGGATCTGGGCTTCGCAGAGCCCGGCAAGGCTTGGATGGATGTCTACAATAGCTGCGAGGATTACAAGGGGTATTATGAGATCAACGGGCAAATTATCTTCGTCAACACAAATGGCGGATTAAAGGCGGACGGTAATCCCTTGGGCGCGACAGGCGGCGCTCAGTTCTTCGAAGTTTTCCAACAGTTGAGAGGCGAAGCGGGGGAGAGACAGATAGATGTCGACGGCGACCTAGAGTACGCCTGCGTTTCGGAGCTAGAGGGATTCGGTACTAAATCCTACATTCACATCCTAAGGAGGGAGTGAATTGAGTAGCGAGCCGATTGAGAGAAGGGTCTCCTACATAGGCGATAGATTACGTGGAACCAAGTGTAGTATCTGCGGTAAGGAATACTTCAGGTCCAGGGACTACTGTGGCTCCTGTGGACGAATAAGTTTCGGGAAGATGAAGGAGATAGACTTCTTCTTTGAGAAGGGGAGGCTGGAGGTCTGTACAGTAGTCGACAAACCCACGAACCGTTTCACCAAATTAGAATCCTACATCTACGGTCTCGTCTCCTTTCACGACGGAAAAGTTAGGGTGCCAGGGCGTCTAACAGATTACATTGTAAAGGATGGTCAATTGGATCTATCCGCCTTCGAGGATAGAGACGTCGTTCCAAGGTTTAGGAGACGGTACTCCGTAGAGAACAGTGAGATAGTTCCTACTATAGCCTTAGCCTTCACCTTCGCAGATGAGTATTACCCATATCAAGCGTATAATGTTGTGAAGCCTAAAAAGGAGTATGAGACTCCTGGGATTGTCGGATACGGGGTTTACATATCGCGGTTCAGAATAAAGGAGGGTCCCATGGAACGTTCTGTGCCCTTCATGGATGAGGATGCCATCACAGCGGCTGTGGAAGCCGGAAAACTCGCCCTTATACACTCTGGCGTAGACAGTGCTCAGATCGGTAAAGTATACGTGGGCTCGGAGTCTAACCCATACGCTGTCAAACCCATAGCTTCAAAGGTTGCCCAAGTCTTGAAGTTGGGTGAGGAGGAACGGGAAGAGAAGGTTCAAGGTGTCGATGCAATAGATACTGAATTTGCTTGTAAAGCAGCTACTAGCATGTTCAAGGATGCAACAGCACTGGTCTACTATCCGAAAACGGAGTGTCAATATGTTATGGTTATTGGAGCCGATAACTCGCAGGCGGCTCCTAGGGGAGAGCCTGGAGGAGAACTGGACTTCTTCGTAGGTTACGGTGGCTGTGCTTTCATATTCGGTAAAGAGGACGTTATAGCCCAGATTGAGGGGTGGTACTCTTGTACCTCTGATACAGCTGACTTCTGGAGGAGAGACCGTGAGCCTTATCCTAGTCATGGAGGCCGCTTCACCGGGAAACCAGCCTATTTCAAGCATATAATCAAGGCGGCGAGTAAACTTATGGACAAGATGAATCTGAAGCCTTCAGATATAACCTACTTTGTAGCTCATCAACCGAACATTCCGTTTCCAATAAAAGCTGCTAAGACCCTAGGCTTCAAGGAGGAGCAGTATCTTCCGGGGTTGAAAGTCAATAAGTTCGGGAACACCTATTCTGGATCGTCGCCCGTAGGCTTGGCGGCTGTGCTGGACATTGCAGAGCCCTACGCTACTATACTAGTGACGAGTTACGGTTCAGGTGCGGGCAGCGACGCCTACCTCATCAATACAACACCACAGATAAAGGAAAAAAGAGACCGGCAAAGGTTCAACGTGGAGTATCAGGTTAACAATAAATTCCTGGAATACATAGACTACGAAACTTACAGACGGTTTAAGGCCGGAATCTAAGGGAAGCCCTTCCATAAAGGATTTCCAGTGCCTTTCGGTAGGGTAGACTCTTTGGGAGTAAATTTAAGGTCAATAATCCTTAAGGAGAGGATTAGCCTCGAAGCTTTGAGAGTCAAGAATGTTGACTGATCAGAGTATCGAGAGTTTTCCGTATCTCCCGACGTTCAGTTGAACTTCTCCTCTGAAGGAGTTCGTGTATCCGTTTTCGATTTTGACCGTGTCTCCGACATTTACTTCATCGATTTGTTGGTTCCACAACGTGAGCGTTATGCTCCCAGTTTCATCTTGGAGAGTGGCGCTAGCCACTCTAAGCTTTCCTCTTCCATATCTAGACTGTACTTCCCTCGTTTCAGATTTATCAACAATCTTCCCGGTAACATTCACTCTTCTCATATTATCTCGCAATTCGCTTATCTTCAAAACCTCAGCCCCTTCCCATTAAAGATACTTCGCTTCCTCTATTCTCACCTACGATGTAAATATAACTTTTCGTTGGTTCTCAGAGAAAGTCGTCACTAACCCGGTCTGGATTAATCAAATAGGGACCGCTTAAGTTCGGTTATACCTAACATCTCTGTATCTAGGGGAAATATTGGTCTCCGTATCTTCTTATAGTTGAAGGCTGAGAGTCGCGGACTGTGAATTCCTGGTGTGTCTACTTCTATTATTTTCTTTGCGATGGGTTCGTGAGAGGCTCTGAAATGAACCGAAGACTTAACCACTATCACCTTCTTTTCTGAGGGTTCTATTCCAAGGCTTCTGTATAGTTGCAGAGTTGTTGGTTGGTATCTCTTTTCAGTGAGGATCACATCTACACCTCCACACCGCAATACTACAGTTCGGCCTAAATTAACCTCCGTCCAAGTTCCCATCGGCCCTGTACTTAGGAACTTTCCATCCGATATGGTTTTGACCTCCCCAGTAACCTCTAGAGGTTCACCGTGGAGCCTATCCGTCTTCCCTCCAATCTTCAGCGTCACAGAGTTACCTACACCCGCCTCTATGGCTTCACGAACTGCTTCCCCATCCGCTATTAATGCCAAAACGGCGTTTTCCACGCCAAGAGCCAACATCTCTCTCAAGAGAACTGTTCCGTCGCAAGGTGCCCCTCCTCCTGGATTATCCGATATATCCGCCAGAACGACAGGTCCCTCCTTGACTTTGAGGGCCTCTTCTATGGCTTCTCTGACTGGAACAACGTCTGCCAGAAACTCCCTCCGCATCTTCCAAGCCATTCTCGCTAGCTCCTCAGCCTTCTCTTCTGCTAGTTCTCGGTCTCCATTCGTGGTGACGAGGAAGCTCATCCCAGCGTCTTCTACATCAGCGTAAGGGTAGCCTCCCGCTACGGTCACATTTATCACGTTACTGTCTTTCTCTATTTCATGGGCTTTCTCAATCAAAGCCTTCATGGGGTAGTACTCCGTCTTCTGTTTCTGAGGGGACGGCATCATCCGTGGCTTCTCTAGGGCAGCGACTGGTGAGTATTCCCCCTTTATGACCTTCAATAGTACCCGTGCAGCTTCCAGTCCTCTCTCGTATCTATCTACATGCGGGTAAGTATCGTAACCAATCAACGCGTCTGCGTTATCAACCATCTTCTGTGAAATGTTAGCGTGGAGGTCCAAAGTTGAGACTATCGGTTTGTCCTTGCCTACAGTCTTCCTTATTGCCTGGAGAATCTCCCCCTCCGCGTCGTCGAATTTCTCGGTCACCATAGCACCGTGAAGTTCCAATAGTACTCCGTCAATTTCTTCGTTAGATTCTATTCCCTCTAGAAGGCGGTTTAGGAGGTAATCGAAGGCTTCCTCCGTAACTAAGCCTTGGGGATAGGCTTCAGCCCATATGGTGGGAATGAGCTCGACTCCCTCCTCCCTAGCTACATCTATAAAGGCGGAGCCTATAGTCCGTTTTCCTGCAAAGGCCTTGATTATCTCCTCTCCAATCCATAGGTTGTCCTTGAACTTTCTGAGGTCCGTTTTAACATTTGAGAAGGTGTTCGTCTCATGGGATATGCAGCCTACCACAACCTTTAACTTTCCGTCACCCATTTCCACTCACACTCCTTAAGACTCTTCTAGTACTATATCAAGGCTCCTTGATCCTTGAGAGTGTTTCTCAGTTCCTTCACATCGACCTTAGATATGTCTACGTCGCTCTTCAGAGAGAGGGCTGCAGCAGTCCCAGCAGCTTGTCCCAGTGCCATACATACGGGCATGATGCGTAGGGATCCGAAGGCGGATCTATCTGCCGAGATGCTCCTCCCCGCTACGAGGAGGTTCTCTCTGTTCACGGGAACCATGCACCGGTAAGGAATGTGATAGTAGGGTGCCTTTATGAACTCGAATCGCTCGAAGAACTTCATATCCTCGGTTAAGCCGTGGAGGTCTATCGGATAGGCTCCTCTAGCCACGGAATCTTCGAAGTCTCTCCCGCTCATGACATCCTCTTCAGTTAAGACGTACCTCCCCACAATCCTCCGGGACTCTCTGATCCCTATGGACGGCGGAATATAGGCGACGTAGCTCCTCTCGAAGCCTGGGACGTACCTCCTCAAAACCTCGGCGAAGAGATAGACTCGCCTCCTCCCTTCAATTTGAGCCCGGGTTAGATCGCGAGTATTGGTAGGGTCTATACCAACAACATGAGGGTGCCCAACGATGGCCATACCGTCTCTTATTGATTCGAGATAAAACTTATCAAAATCCTTCGGGAGGTCCATATCCCTCTTAGCCTCCTCTGGGATATCTCCTACTATTCTCACATAAGATTCCTTAGTTTGGTCGAGCTTAACGCCTGTTACAAACCTTATTGGACTTGGAGGCTGCCCTTTGACGAATTCAGCTACCTTCTCTAGATCGACATTATGTAGCATAAACTGGAAGGAGGCTCCCATCATCAGACCGTCCTTCTCTCGTCCTTTCTTGAAGGGAACGCCAGCTGCGGCGGCCACGTCGGCGTCGCCTGTACAGTCTATCAGACGCTTCGCCAAGATAAGGCTCCTCCCAGACTTATTTTGTATAGCGATTCCCCTAACATAATCGTCCTGCACAACGGCATCCGACGCGAAGGTATGAAAGAGGATCTTGACGCCTTCCTCTTGGAGCATCTCCAGTGCAACCATCTTCAGTATCTCAGTGTCATAGGGTACGTCAACTCCCCAGTAAGGATAGGTGAGGTATCCTACGCCTCCCCCCTCCCTCTCAAGCCTCTGGACGATTTCGTCGAGAATACCCTTCACAACTAGTTCGCCTTGGGGATTAGCAACTCCGTTGAAGTGAGGCACCAGAGCTGCCGTGGCCATTCCGAATAGGAAGCCGTATTGCTCCACTAGGAGAGTTCCAGCTCCGTTCCGGGCAGACGCTAAGGCTGCGCATACGCCAGCCGGTCCTCCCCCAACTACGAGCACATCTACCTCTTCTTCTATCCTCAACAATTTAGCCTCACGGGGTTCTGTAGCGAACTCTACGCTTATAAGAATTATTTGAACAGATAAAAGGAGCTTATCTGAAGAACTCATGTCAAGTTATCTAAACTTGATCTGGCAGCGTCCAGCATGAGTTCGAGTTCACGTTTTCCATGGCAAGTTGAGGATACGTATCTCCCTGGGCCGCAGTGGATGCCGTGGTTGTTCATCTCTAGACCGAACTTTGCTTTGAGTTTCAGGTTGGTTTTTAGGGTATCCCTATAGTTCTCGACTTTCCCTTCGGTGAAATAGAAGTCCACTATGGACCCTTCTCCCGTCATCTGAACAGACAATCCATACTCCTCGAAGAGTTCCCTCAGTCTCCTCCTCAGCTCCTCTCCGTATCCATTTAATCTTTCGTAGACCCCTGGTCTGTTAAGTTCTTTCAGGGTGGCGAGGCTTGCAGTTGTCGAGAGAGGGTTTCCGCTGGAACTGCCTATGCCTATAATCCAACGGGGGTCTTCTGTGTAGGGGTTTAGCAGTTCCATTATCTCTTCCCTTCCAACCACCGCGCCGATTGGATAACCACCGCCTAACGCCTTACCGTAAGTCGCCAGATCCGGCGTTACACCAT
>CAZOCN010000033.1:0-13221 GCA_964578315.1 uncultured Candidatus Bathyarchaeia archaeon | reverse complement strand
GAGGTGGATTGCCCAAGAGGAGCCATAAAGGTTGAGTTACCCTACCTAATCAGATGAAATCCTTGAGGCTCTTAAAGAGGATGATATTAAATCCCTTCCTCGAGAGAAACTTGATCTCATCACTCCTCAAACTCACCAAGAGAGGCGGATTAGGGGAAGCAGAGCTGTAAGCGAAGAGAAAGTCCCGGACAAGGAAGAAATACGCAAAATTCTCATGCATCTACCTGTTCACGGTAGAGCTTTATTCTTGACCTTACTCAGTAGTGGAATGCGGCATACAACATAAGAGTGTTGTAGTCCCCTTTCTTGGGAATCTTTTCGTTTTTCAATGGGTTTTTAGACTAGTTGTAGGAGAAAAATCTAATAAGGTTAAAGTGAATTTTCGTAAGAAGTATTTATCGATTGTGAATGTTCTATTCGCGAATGACGTCTCCGGTCTTATGGGTGTGGTTTTCCTCATGGTAATAATCTATACAACTGTAAACTTGATAGTTGATCTGTTATATGATGTTCTATATCCAAGAGTAAGGTATTACTGAAGGTTAAAGAGCGATGGATCGAATTGTCAAGATTGACTAGGTGAACCGATCGTACCGAAATCTTTTAATAAAATGTAAATGGATGATTGCCCGAATGGATGCGTGAATGAATAATGAAGTTTGAAGACGTTAAAGAGAAATTGCGAGGACCAATGGTGGCCATGGTCACCCCTTTTAAGCCAAATTTTGATTTGGATCTAGATGGCCTCAAGGCAAATACGAGATACCTGATCGAAAACGGGATAAAAAACGGGAGCGGTGTCTTGTTATCCGCTGGGGCCGGCGGGGAGTTCCCTAGCATGACCAATGAAGAACGTAAGAAGGTTTTAAGCACATGCATGGAAGAAGCGGGAGATAAGGTTCCCGTGGTCTTCGGAGCACAACACACGAACCTAAAAGATATCATCGAATTATGCAATTATGCAGAAGAGATGGGAGCCGTATGCGTTCAATTGTCCCCACCCTACTATTGGAGCCAATCTAGAGAAGAGGTCTTCACTTTCTACAAAATAGTGTGTGATGCTACGAACATAGGAATTATGGTGTACAACACCACTTGGCACGGCACTGTCGACGGTGCGGGGATCGATCGGGAGTTGATGAGTCGACTAGTCGAGTTAGAAAACGTGGTAGCTCTAAAGTGGTCTTCCCCCGACCCGTTTAAATACATGAGAGTCCTTAAGGAGTTCTCGGATAAAGTTGCAATATTCGACAATCAATGGAAGTTCACATCTACACTGTTAGGAGCCAAAGGGATAATAGATCCAATCGGCAACTTCGCCCCCGCGTATGTCTCAAAACTTTGGTCATTGTTGGAAAAACGTGATTATGAAGCAGTTTTGAACGGGTTCTGGGAACTCTATATACCCTGGTACGAGTGGGCTAGGGAAGTACAGAAAGAGGGAATACATGGGGAGGGAGGCTTAATAAAACCGGCCATGAAGATGCTCGGGTTGCCATGTGGACCAGCGAGACCACCGTATAATCTTCCATTAAGTAAGAAGCTGGAGAACAAACTGAGAGAAATATTGATAAACGCTGGTTTATCGGTCAATCGGTGAGGGTATACTTGAAACCTACGAGGCCTTGAAGCGCATATATCGGTCGATTAACGATCGATCGCTGGTAGGTCCACACCGTTCGATTGGGACAACAGGAAGAGCAGAGCATACTTTACCGTATAATCAATTGATGTATAAAGAAACGGTTAAATTTGGCTGGAGATGCATGACCAACAGACTACTGCAGTGTCGAAGAACACAGCCTCTTTAAGCTCGCTGTAGGCGTCAACTGCCACGGCTGTGTGATCTCCACCCTGGACGCCTACTGCGTAGCACAGGTCGTGCGTATAATCCTTCGATCGATCTACGGCGTGGACGAAGGATTTTGCCTTCTGGAAGAAACTGGTCTTGGTGGGAAGAAAGTACTTCTTCAATCCTTTAACTTCAATTAGATACTTTGAGTTTTCTGTCCTATTTTCTAAGGCGGCAACTGAGCTCAGTAGCCAAAGCGATCATTGACGGAAAAGGAAGGTAGATTGAACTCACGAGCCGAGTATGGACTGCCATTGCTTCTCTTCTTTCAACCGGTTGAAGGATTTTTTGTAAATCGCCAATTTCGTCTGGTTACGGGTTCTCTTCTCTATCTTCCCGTTCTCTTTCGAAATCTTCTGGACCATACGAGTGAAGCTCTCAGTGAGCTTGTCCAATTCCTCATCGGAGATGTTTTCATCGACGGGTTTTGCACAGAGAAAGCCCATCACCACTTCCTTATTAGACTCAAGGGTCTCCTCTCTAACCTTCTTAGAGGATTTGTCGAAGTCCCCTATGAAGACTGAAGCAGCGGCTCTGTAAAATTTCTCTTGTATCCCGTACTCGTTCACTCTCTTCCTCGTTAGGTTGATGAGCTCCTTATCAAGTAGAATCTGTAAGTGGTACGCCACAGAACGTTTCGACAAACCGAGCTCTTTAGCTATCTGTGTAAGAGTCATCTCTCTATCAGATAATAACCGGAGTATCTGTTTCCTTGTCGGCTCGTTGGATAATTCTATCTTTTTTGTGTCTCCAATAACCATTACGGGGACTGTCTTGTTCAAGGCTTACCCCAAAATTTTTATATTTAAGCGGGGTATAAAATCATATCGGTTACATATTTGTTACCGATATCCTTTATTATATAGCTTTCCATAACCGAAGGAGGTGATTACTAAAAATGGGTGAGATCAGAGTAGCGTTGGCTGGAATCGGCAACTGCGCCGCTGCCTTAGTCCAGGGAGTAAAGTACTATAAGGAGGCTAAGGAAGGAGACGTCATCCCTGGTTTAATGCATGTGAATTTTGGGGGATACCATATTAGAGATGTGAAGTTCGTGGCTGCCTTCGATGTAAACAGACTTAAGATAGGGAAAGACCTTAGCGAGGCGATATTTACAGAGCCAAATTGCTGTGCTAGATTCGCTAACCCTATGCCGAAGCTAGGTGTCGAGGTGCTTCCTGCTCCGATCTTGGATGGCGTGGCCCCACATATGAAGGAGGCGTTCAAGATCTACGGTGAAGATGACGACCCTCCTGATGTAGCCGAGGTTCTCAAGGAGGCAGAAGCCGACATGCTAGTGAACTTCCTACCGGTAGGCAGTTACGAGGCCACTAGGTACTATGCACAGGCTGCCCTTGATGCTGGTTGTGCCTTTGTCAATTGTATCCCGGAGTTTATAGTCAGCGATAGTAAGTGGGCGAGGAAGTTTGAAGAGGCGGGATTACCAATTGCAGGAGACGACATTAAGAGCCAGCTAGGCGCAACAATCTTGCATAGGGCTCTAGTGAATCTCTTTGTTGATAGAGGTGTCATAATAGATGAGACTTATCAGTTGAACATCGGTGGTAACACAGACTTCCAGAACATGACCTTTGAAGAGAGGCTTAAGACAAAGAGAATAAGTAAGACCGAGGCGGTTACAAGCATGGTTCCTTATCCTGTTCCAACGCGTATCGGGCCCTCTGATTATGTGTCTTTCCTAGGCGACAAGAAAATAGCTTATATCTACATCAAGGGAAGGAAATTCGGGAATCAGCCTGTAACGGTCTCTGCAAAGCTGGAGGTAGAAGACTCACCGAATAGTGCAGGGGTAGCCATTGACGTCATAAGAGCCGTGAAACTAGCCCTTGACCGTGGAGTATCAGGACCCTTAACTAGCATCTCAGCCTACGCCTTCAAGCATCCGCCGATTCAAGTAGAGGATCACGTGGCGCGAAGGTGGGTCGAAGAGTTCATTGAAGGAAAACGGAAGCGCTGAAGCGACTCTGAGCTCTTAATTTTTATTTTATTTCAGGCTTCTTCTTCCATTCAAATAGAATTCTTTTCTCCTTTTTCTCATACTTTATGAAAAGGTACTCCTCTTCGTGGCCGTCTATGCGGAACCATTTAGTTATGGAGGCGCTTCTCCCTATTCTGAAGAGAGTGAAGTCTAACCAAACGCGGACTTGAAACCCTAACTCTCTAAGTCGGAGTGCCGCTTTGACTTCGTTCTCCCAATCTGAGGGCCCGAAGTAGCTGTGATATTTTCGGGTTGTTTTAGATTGAACCACGTCTATTATGCCGTCTTTGTTGAATATCACAAGATCTGGTTTAGGGTAAGAGGATGTTCCGGAACCGGAACCTGCGCTTCTTATTGCGAAGAGCCCCTTCTTCCAGGCTTCCCGAACACGTTTCTGTTCATGGCGGACTCCGGCTCTTCTTGCGATTCTGGCTAGTGCCTCGGTTGTTTTGTAACGGTATGTCCTCAAAGAGGTTTCTCCTCTCGCTCTGTCTCTTTAATTAGGGCTTCTCCTTCCTTCTCCTTCTTCTGGACATCCGCTAACAACTGTCTTCTTATCCATTCGGAGATTGTGTCGTATCTTTTTATCCATATCTTGCTAGCCCTGGATTGTCTAGCAACTATCTCATAACCTTCCATCCGTCTTAGAATCTTATGGCATGTGGAGGCGGGTAATCCGGAAAGTTCTACCAGGTCGCTTAGTCGGAATCTGCCCTTCTTATCTCCAAGGTAAGGATAGACCATGAGAACCTCATCGGGTATCAGAATACTAAGAATACTCCCCAAGTATTCCACCATCCCTTTAGAATTGCGTAACTATGATTTTACATTTACCATGAAGGGAAACAAGGGGATCTAAAAAGTTGCTTTTTTAGGGCGTTACTCCTTTTAGTGCTTTTATCAGTAGGTAGCCGATAATGTTTATGGAAATGAAACTTCCGATGAAGACTCCTAGCAGGCTGACTTCCCAAGGGACTTGGAACAATATCCAAAGGTAACTTCCAACGATAGCTGTAACGGTTAACGTTGAAGTTGTGCAGGCTAGGAGGGGCCGTTTTCTCAAGAGAAAAGCCAAGGTTGACGCGATGAGATTAGCTAAACTACCGAAGACTATATCGATCCATCCTAAGCCTCCATAGGCATTACCTATCATGCATCCCAAGGTTACGCCTGTGATTGTTGGATATCCGAAGAGGACAGATAAGGGGATCAGGGCATCTATCACTCTGACTTGTACAACTCCGAAGCTGATGGGTGCGAGGGCGATTGTCCCAACGGCATAAATCGCTGCGAAGATTACGGTTAGAGCTATTCTCTTCGATTGGAGAGAAACCTCACTTGACATTCTCATCTTTACGTTTCCACCTCCCGGGGTTTGTCTTCATCAGCGGAACGGGGGTGGGTCCTCACCCGCCTAAAGACAAACACTTCAATAAGTGAAAGCAGGACTTAAAAGATTTATTAAAAAAGGGGATTGAGGGTTTTCATTTTACTGCTATTGCTTCTATCTCCACTTTATAATTTCCTGCAAGTTTTCCTACGGCAAAGCAGGAGCGGGCTGGAGGGTCTCTTGGAAAGCACTCCGCGTATACCTCGTTCATGGCGGAATAATCTTCAATGTTACCTAGGAAAACGGTTGTCTTAACGACCTTCTCTAGGGAGGACCCAGCAGACTCTAGGATTCGCTTGATGTTCTCTAGAACCTGTCTAGTTTCAGTTTTAATATCGCCCCTTAGAGGTTCCCCTGTATCTAGATTCATTGAAACTTGTCCAGAAACGAAGATGAAATCTCCGGCGATCACACCAGGCGATATGGGTATCGCGGTCTTTTTCGCCCCTTCTATTTTAACAACTTCCTTCATCCTTATACACTCTTCCAATAGACCTAACTATTTAATAATACTCGACTGGAGGATTTAAGCCCTTACCAGAACTATCCAGTACTATGGGAATAATGTTAAGTATTATGTTTACATGACTTCCTATTAAGGAATTAAAGGGAGGATTAGATAGATGAAGAATACCCTACTGAACCTAGTGAAGGCATTTATCGGTGAAAGCCAAGCAAGAAACCGTTATACGTTCTATGCAAAGATCGCCAAGAAGGAGGGTTTTGAGCAGATCGCTGGAATTTTCCTCATTACAGCAGAAAATGAGAAGGAACATGCGAGCAATCTTTTCAAGTTAATTAATGAGTTGAAGAAGGGAAGCAAAGAAGAATTAGATGAGATCAAGGTAGAGGCAGCGGCGCCTACGATCCTCGGTAGTACGGTAGAGAACTTAAAAGCTGCAATTGCTGGTGAGAACTATGAACATACAAAGATGTATCCGGAATTTGCAGATATAGCCCAGAAAGAAGGCTTCCCTGAAATCGCCACGAGACTTAGGGCGATAGCTGAGGCAGAGAGGCATCATGAAGAGAGGTACAGGAAACTGTTGAAGGAAGTTGAGGCGGGTACTTTCTTCAAGAAAGAGAAGGCTGTCTGGTGGGTATGTCGGGAATGCGGATACGTCCATTATGGAAAGGAGCCGCCTGAGAAGTGTCCTTCTTGCGATCACCCAAGAGCCTACTTCCAGCTTAAATGTGAAGAGTACTGAAGGAAATTATCTGAGTCTCCAGATATTTTAGGTGATTACTCTTGGGTTTCTTACCCTTGATTGTCGCATCCATAGCTTTCGCTCTCTATGTTACATGCCCGAGAATGACCGCTATGATAGCTTCACAGGCTAAGATTAGTGGTTTGAACCCGGTCCTTATGATATCCCTTGGTTGTATGCTTGGAATCCCTCTATTCCTTCTATTATTCTACACGTTGCAGCATTTCGGAGTAGGAGTAACGGTCCTGTTGGCAGCAGCGTTAGATATAGGAGCAGCGTTGTTGATGGGGGCCCTTAACTTGAAGGCGGGAATCGAGTTAGTGGTAATCACCGTCTTTGTATATATAGGCATGCGAGTAGCTCCATTAATCGCGGATATTCTGACTTCAGGATAAAATTTGAAGGGAAACTTGTAAGCGTTACCTTACTCCTTTTTTCACTGAGCTATTCTTCCCAGTCCAGTAACCTTTTCGCCCCTTCAATTTTTTTAATTTTCGTTATGTCTTGCGTAACCTCTACAGTTCCAAGATATTTCCCAGATCTATCTCTAACTGCGAAGTATCTGATGTAGATTAGGCGGTCATTCAGCTGAATCCAGAACTCAGCCACATTCTTCTCTCCGGCCTTAAAGGCATCTAAGATCTTATTCACGATGTGGACGCTCTTTTGAGGGTGGCACTTCTGGACTTTTCTCCCTATTACCGATTTGGGCCTTTTGAAGATTCTCTCTTCAGCTTTATTGAAATATTTCACAGAGTCTTCCTTATCAATGAAAGTGAGATCTACTGGCAGATTATCTAGAATAGCCTCCATCTCATTTCTAGAGAGGGTGCCAGTCTCAAATTGCAAGAATTCTTCTTCTCTTTTGATTTTCGATTCACCTCTAAAGTTGTTTTCACGCCATAACATTGTTATAATATGTTATTTATTGTTTATGGGTAATTTCTTGAGTTACAAAGAGAAAGGTTCAGTGTCTCAGCTTCCCATTCTTTTTGTTTTCAATGAAAAACGTCTTATATTCAAGTTTGCTAATAGAGAACTGGAGAGTACGATGGTTCCTCCTGAATTAGCTTGGATTGTTCCAGTGATTGTACCTTTCATTATAGGACTATTAGTAGGCTTTATAATAAAGCGGACTGTAAAGTTGATTTTCCTAATCATAGCTCTGGTTATCGTTCTAGTCGCGACAGGCTTGGTGAGTTTCACTTTCCAAGACGTCTTCAATAAGGCCGCGGAGTTCCTGCCGAAGATAATTGAGATGGGAGGAGGATTAAAGAACCTAATACCCTACTCCTCTCTGACCTTTTTGATCGGATTAGCATTGGGATTATGGAAAGGATAGCGAGAACAACGCTTATTACTATACACTTGAATGTCCTACTACTTTTAGTTAGATTTGGAGCGAGAACCCTATAAGGTTCCTGTTAAAAGAAAGGGGGAAGTTAGATTCGGATTTATTGCTTATCAAGTACGTCTAAGACTTTTCTGGTACTAGCTTATTCTCCTTCAATATTTCCAAAGATTTAAAGATGGCTTTTCCTGTCTTTTCCAAGTCTTCATCTGTATATACCGCGCAGGGAGCGAAGAATGAAAAACTCCCAAACAAATTAATTCCATTATTTGCCATGGAGAGATAGTATGCATAAGAAGCTAGAGGGTCGGCTCCAGCGTCAAACTTTGGTCGAATGTTCATCATTGGTTTTTCAGGAGGAATCCCAGATCCAGAGACTGCTATACCGAGTTCGTTAGCGCTTTCATCGAAATAATTTGTTAATCTATTGCAGATCTCGTACAGGCGGGGGTATATACTACTCCGTTCTTTATCGATAATTCGCATTACCTCTAATCCAGCACTTATACTGAGGGGCTGAGCATTCCATGTACCACCCAACGCAATTCTAACAAAACGATTCCAATATTCGTCACCTTCTCTACGTTCATAATACTGGAGTAATTCCTTCTTTCCACATATGGCTCCTATAGGAGCCCCACCGCCTACGATCTTCCCAAGAACAGCTAAATCGGGTGTAACTCCGTAAAACTCCTGCGCTCCACCTGGAGCATACCTGAAACCCGAGACTACTTCATCTAGAATAAATACTACACCATACTCTGTGGTTAGTTCCCTAAGTTCTTTGATGTATTCTCTAGTGTATGTAGAATTACCCTGTAAAAGAATACATGCCACATCTCCCTCTGCAAATACTTTCTCAACAGCCTCAGGCTGGTTCATGGGCAGAATTACAACGTTATCTCTAACAGATTTCGGTATTCCCCGAACGTTACATAGTCCATATGGTGGACCGTTACGACCGTAATTTATCGCCTCCCATTTCCCATGATAGGCGCCTTCATGCATAACTAGCTTCTCCCTATTCGTATGAATTCGCGCTAATCTAACCGCCATTTCGATTGCTTCGCCACCACATGCGCATGCTCTAACTAATCCATCATGTGCACATGGAACTAGCTTCTTTATCATCTCTGCCCACTCAATCTCAAGCTCGGTGCATGAGCCCATATGCACATTTGACAGTACCGCTTCCATCGCAGCCCTCAATCGTTTATCATTATATCCTAAAAGCAGAGATCCATGTCCCATAACGTAGTCTATGTACTCATTTCCGTCGACATCCCACTTTTTTGTCCCGTCGGCTTTAACCATATATAACGGAAACGGTTTCGCGTATCTATCGTCGTGTGTAACGCCTCCGGGATAACATTTCAAGGCTCTTTCGAAGAGTTGTTTCGATTTCTGATGTCTTTCAATGTATTCTCTTTCTAATTCACTTATAATAGTCAAGAGAGTTCACCGTAATTTTATGTTAAAGTTTCATTGCTGTACTTAATGCTTTTGTTATTCGAGCTGTTGCCAGTGAAGTGGAGATGAGGAGACTACTTAAGTTTTAAGTACCTACAGAAGATCTCCCAAAGCACGCTTACCTTATTGCGATCTGCGGAGGTGTTAAATAAGATAGAGGCTCAATGAAATCTTATTAAATAATATTTTTCATTGGGGTATTACGGTACTTGAAGAAGGAAAGGGTAGCGTGAAATGAGTAGAGAAATTATTGGGCATGGAACGTGGTACGATAAGATAGCTTATGAGATAATTCAGAGAGAGCGGAGATTAAAGAGGAGTTTAAACCTCGTAAGGACGGAGAGCGGAATAGGTGCCTCTGGCTTCCCTCACATAGGCAGCCTCGCAGACGCAACTAGATCTCACGCTGTCTCCCAAGCCATATCGGAGCAGGGGTGTCCTTCAGAGTTGGTTGCCTTCTCGGATGACATGGACGGACTGAGAAAAGTTCCGGAGGGTGTACCTAAAGCCCTAACCAAATATATCGGTTTTCCAGTTACAGACATTCCGGATCCGTGGAAGTGCCATGGAAGTTATGGTGAACATATGAGTTCGTTGCTCAGGGACGGGCTTGATAAGTGTGGTGTAGAGTACCGTTTCATGTCTGGCAGAGAAGTCTACAGGAGGGGTCTCTTGAGGAAGGAGATAGAGGAGATCCTGTCCAAGGCTTCTCGTATAGGCGAGATTATTAAGGAGGAGTTGGGGCAAGAGAAGTATACTAGGGTTCTCCCCTACTTCGCTATTTGTTCTAACTGTGGGAGGATTTATACAACCCACGCCTATGGGTTCTTTCCGAAGGAGGGGAAGGTTACCTATGTCTGTAAGGGAATGGAGCTCAGGGGTAAGCATTTGGAGGGTTGCGGATACGAGGGCGAAGCTAATTACGTGAGGGATGAGGGGAAGCTGAGTTGGAAAGGCGAGTTTGCCGCGAGATGGAGAGCTCTAGACATACGTTTTGAGGCTTACGGAAAAGACATAGCTGATTCGGTTAGAGTGAACGATAGGATATGCCGTGAGATACTGGGGTACGAGCCGCCGATGCATGTTCAGTATGAGATGTTCCTCGACAAGAGCGGCGCCAAGATCTCAAAGTCAACCGGTAACGTCTTGACCCCCCAAGTGTGGTTCCGATACGGCTCTCCCCAGTCTCTAGTCCTCCTAACTCTCAAAAGGTTCGTTGGAACCAGATTCATATCACCAGAGGATATTCCCAACTACATGGATGAATTAGACAGATTGGAGGAACTCTACTTTGGGAAGAAGCGCCTAAGTGACGGTAAAGAGATGGCGAAGTTGGTGGGACTCTATAAATACTGTTGGATGCTTAAGCCACCAAGAGAGATGAACCTCCACATCCCCTATAACCTCCTCACGAAACTGGCGGCTGTGGCTCCGGAAGGGGCGGAGGAGAACTTCATCCTGGATAAACTCCGGGACTACGGGTACTTGAAGGGTGAACCAACTAGGGACCTTAAGAGGAGGATAGAGTACGCCATCAATTGGAATAGAGACTTCGGAGAGGTCAGCGTTGAAGTTCCTCCATTAACTGAAGTTGAGAAAGAAGCGGTTAAAGATTTGATCGCGAGGATAGAGGAGAGCGCGGGGGAGGAGGATATCACTGGAGCCGTCTTTGAAACAGCCAGAGAGCATGGGATAAAACCAGGTCGATTATTCAGTTTATTATACACCATTCTGATAGGTAGACCTAGCGGTCCGAGATTCGGTCCCTACGTCCTCTCAATCGGCAAGGACAGAGTTATAGAAGCCTTAAAGAGAGCCTTGGAGAAGTAAGAACTTATATCAGTTAACAGTCAATTGCTACTCTAATTGATGTATGGAGGATGGATATTCTGTCTAAAGAAAAGGAGGCTTATAAAGCAAGGTTAAAGCAAGCGGAGGATAAGTGGGGGTTAATCGCCGATTTCTTCGAGGAGTTTAGGAAGGAGGTTGGTGAGGGAAGGGCGCTAGAAATTGCTGAGAGAGCGCTTTTAGCTTATCAAGAGAGGCTGATTGAGGATTACCTTGAAGGTTTAGAGGGAAAGGAGAGGTTCGAGGCTTGGATTAGGAGGCTCCAAAGGAATGCGGAGACTAATCCATTCCTTGAAGTCGTAGAAGTCTCCCCGAATAAGGTCTCTATAAAGATTACCCGTTGCTTCGCTGAGGAGGTTCTTAGGAAACGTGGACTGGTAAAGTTATGTCAGAAGTACTGTGACAGCGATTTTGAAGTGACTAGGGTGATTCATCCCAAAGTGAAACTTATCCGGGAACATACTCTCGCTAAAGGAGACGATTACTGCGACCACTGTTGGATATGGGAAGAGTAAATCGCCTTCTCTACCACGCCCCCTATTTTCTTAGGTCTTCTTCAGCCATTTGGTTATCTGCTCATCGAGAGGTGGCTGTCTTCTTCTACGTGGACGAGGCATAGAGGGGTTTGGACCTATAGTCTTGTAGGCTTTTATGGCGAGCTCATCTGCCTCCCCGGGGAGGTACTCGCCCCAGTTCTTGAAGTGTTTGTAGGTTTCTGGGGTTGTCCATTCGAGATCGAAGGAGTCTAACTGGTTTTTGTCTATGCAGATGCAGACCCTATTCAGTTCTCGATGGAGACTCAGAGGACAGGTGAATAGTCTCTGGGGGTCTATCTCGTTATCTACTCTGAGCCTCCTTTGAGAGTGATGGGTTAAGATTTCGGCGTATTTCCTAGCAAGTTTGGCGTTTACGTACTCGACGATAGCGAAGGCCATATCTAGAGGGTTAACCTTCCGCCTAAGGCCCTCCGAGATGGCTTCTCCATGGAGGTGAACGTGGCATCCCTTTCCGGACCATTTTATGAAGAGGGAGTGTTCAATTCCATTAGCCTCTAAGAAGGTGATTATCTCTCTAGCCGCCTCTATCGTAGCCGGCCAGTCCTCGATGGCGTTATCGATGTCCCAGGTAGGCATACAGGAGGAGATGTTCCCTAGGTCTACTACGTCCTCCTTTATTAGGAGGCTCTTATACCTGTTAGCCGTTGCATAGAAGGTTCTGGGCTTGAATTTACTAAAAATTCTCAGTAGTTTCTCAACGTCTTCTGCAGAGTTTATCTTTAAGGGGCGTCTTGCTCGCCCTAAATATCTAACCAGGCGAAGTCTCCCTGAAGGCTCCCTCTCAAGGCAGTGTAAGCCCACCCATCTTCCCTTGGCGAATCTAGCTATCTCCTCCTTAACATCCAGTCTCTGGTAATGTGCTGAGGCGAGGTCCCCACTACTCATTTTATCTCCTCTTCCTTGCTCCTCTTCGCCTCCAATATCCGCCTAGTCACATCTGAGGGGAGCCCCACGTCCTCCCGTCTCCTTCTGGTAGGTCCTAAAATCACGAGACCTCTTCCATCCTCGATGTTTATCTCATGCATCACCAAGCTATGATTGGTTTGGCGCATCTTCTCCACTAAGATATATCTCTTGAGGAGCCCTTCCCTCACGGAGCGCCTGAACCTTAGGATTCCATCTGCTATGTGCTCTATTCCGAAGCCAAAGGCGTCTGATGTTGTGATGGCATATTGGGAGGTAGCCATTATCGTGAAGTCCCATTTTGACAGAACCTTCTTTACGAAGTAAGAGTATCGCCTAGCCATGGCTGGTCTGTCAAGCCAGAAGGCGGAGAGAGAATCTATAACCAGTCTGGCTCTACCGTATCCGAGGGTTTTCTTAGCCTCTATAACCTTAGAGACCAGTTCTTCCATCTCAAGGCTGCCGAGGGACCAAGGGTCCTCACGTCCCATAAGGGCGTCGATGATTATCAGCTTCTCTTCCTCTACAGCTTTCTGGAGGTCCAGATTGAATTGACCGGCTTGAGTGAGAATAGATTCTCTACTCTCCTCCGTGGTTACATAGACGCATAGGTCTCCTTCCTTCAGTCCCTGCGCTGTAAAAT
>CAZOCN010000032.1:0-13423 GCA_964578315.1 uncultured Candidatus Bathyarchaeia archaeon | reverse complement strand
TATTGAGGAGCTTTCTTACCTTTGTTTTCACTCCGTTGAGTTTAGAGGAGAGAATGAACTCTTCGGTGTTCCAATTTTAGGGAAGGGTAACGTCGGTATCGTAATAGTGGCGTATGGACGGGGAGGTCCATGGGCTCTCAAGATCAGGAGGTTAGATGCGGATCGTGAGAGTTTAGTTCGTGAGGCGGATCTTTTAAAGTTGGCGAATTCCGTAGGGGTTGGTCCGCGCTTAATCTCCGTTTCCAGAAACTTCCTCCTCATGGAATACATTAAAGGCAGATACTTCCTAGAATGGCTGCGTTCTATGGAAGGCGGAGACGCGTTAGTGAGGAAGGTTCTTAAGGGGTTTCTGAAGCAGTGTAGAGCCTTGGACAAGATTGGGTTGGACCATGGAGAGTTGAGTAGAGCTCATAGGCATATTCTAGTTGATGGCTTGTCTAGACCGTGGATTGTGGACTTCGAGACAGCGAGCCTCACTCGCCGTGTCTCCAACGTAACCTCTCTCTGTCAATACTTCTTCATCTCCAGCGAAGCAGCCCACTTTTTGAAACAGAGATTAGGTGCGGTTAATGGGGAAGAACTCATCGGGGCATTGAGGCGTTACAAGCGGAGTATGACCGATGAAAACTTCAAGGAGATACTCTCCGTATGCAAACTCACAGGCTTTTGACCATTCTCACAGTCTAAAGTTTGTTATCTAAGTTATGGCTATGTAGATTCTTTTTTTGTCCAGTTTCATCTCATGCCATTCCATGCCGGTTCCGGTTTTTTCTTCGGATAACTCTACATTCTTAGATCTGACGAGTACCAGCATCTCCTCCTTGAAGGGCTCCAGCAATCCTATGTCTTCCTCAGTTAAACCTGCGATGTAAACTCTCTCTAGAATATCAGTTGGGATATAGCCTAGTTCCTTCCTTAAGGATTGGACTCTACGGGCGAGGTCTCTCATTAAGCCCTCCCCAACCAGAAGTTCGTCACGGCGGGTGTCGAGGGCTACCGTTATCTCTCCTTCGGAAGCCTCAGTGAGATACTTTCTCACTTCAGGGTCCAGTTTTTCCTTCTCATCTAAGTACTCGATCTCCTTCACATTGGAGAGTTCTAGGAAGAAGGGCTCCAGTCTCCTTATGGAGGCGTGTACAGTCTCTGGGGCGATTATCCACGCCTTCCTCAGGGGCCACCGACGCTTCATTCCACCGAGTTGACGGGCAGAGTACACAAGGGAGATTCCTTTGATGAGCACATTCACGTCCTCCTCTACCTCTGAGTCCACGAGTCTATCTTCGGGTGTGGGCCAAGACTCAAAGTTTACGGACTCGGGCAATGTCTTGTCTAGTCGGCGGTAGACGGATTGGTGTAGGAACTCGCATAGATAGGGCGTAGTCGGATTGAGCAGGAGATTCACCGTTCTTAGGGCATGCCATAGGGTGGTGTATATGGCGAGGCGGCGGTTTAGGGTTTCCGGGTCGTCCGTCCAGAGGTTTCTTCTCACCATGGGGACATACTGTCTACTTATGGTGTTAACGATGTACTCCTCTAGCTCGGAGAGGGCAACATTGAACTCGCAGTTCTCGATGTGATCGGTAACGGATTCTATGAGGCTCTGGAGTTTGGAGAGAAGCCACTTCTCAGGAGGTTTTAACTGGCCTTCATTAGAAGCCCATTCCACCGTGTGAATTTTCGGATTGAAGTTGTCATATTCAGCGTTTTGGAGGAGGAACCTGTTGAGATGATAGAAGGTGCTTAGGATTTGATAAGGTCGTTTATTCATCTCTTTGATATCAAAGTTCATTGATTCGATCGGGGAGCATTTCCACATTAGATAAAAGCGGGATACATCCACTGACTGTTCTTCTAGAAGGGAATTAGCCCAGATGACGTTGCCGAGGCTCTTACTCATCTTCCTCCCATTCTCATCTAAGACATGTCCATAGAACAAGAAGGCGAGGTATGGAGGTTCAGGCTTTCCGGTGAGGATCACGTGGCTGACGAGGAGAGAGTTAGCCCATCCTCTAGTCTGGTCGATGGCTTCCACGAGGAAGGCCGTGGGCACGTACCTCTTAAACTCTTCATCTGTGAAGCGAGCGTAAGGTGACACGCCGCTGTTATGCCAGACATCCAGAACGAAGGGTTCTCTCAGCATCCTTCCTCCACACCGATCGCACTTTAGAACGAACCGGTCTATCCAAGGCTTATGTAACTCGAAGTAACCTTCTGGCTTCTCCACGGCCTTCTCGAGCAATTCGGCTTTACTACCCACAAGAGTCTTGGCTCCGCATTTCTCGCAGACCCAAATTGGAAGGGGGGTGCCCCACGTCCTCTCCCTCGATACGCACCAGGGTTTTCCTTCCTTAAGGAAAGAGAAGAAACGATTCTTCGGGCCTTCATAGAAGTAATTGACTTTACTAGCGGCTTCTAGAATTCTCTGGTTTATCCGGTCAGTCCAGATAAAATACTCTCTACGAGCCATCCAGAGTATCTTATGGTGGGACCTCCAGCAAGTTGGATACTCATGCCTTATAACAGAGGATTTTAGGAGTAGCCCCCTTTTACGAAGCTCCTCGATAACTATGTCGTCTGCGTCTCTAGCGAAGATGCCTTCGAAGACCCCTGCCTCCTTGGTGAATTTGCACTCATCGTCATAGGGCGCGAATATGGGAATCTTCCGTCTCTGAGCAGCGAAGAAGTCCTCTTCACCGCTGCCTGGAGACTGGTGTACTACGCCGGTTGCGGTTTCTACATCCACGAAATCTTCACAGATGACTGTATGCACTTGTGGGTTCTCTTCTAGTTCTCGCTGTTTGGGAACTAGGTCGTAGAAGGGGAACTCATATTTCACGCCCTCTAGGTCCTTCCCTTGGAGGGTCTCTACCACTCGGTAGGCGGCTACACCAAGTTCTTCCATGACGGCGTCTACCCGGTTGGCGGCCATTATCCACGTCTCCCCGTTCACTTCCACTCGTGCATACTCGGCTGTGGGGTAAACTGCCAGCATAAGATCAGAGACTATGGTGAAGGGCATGGTTGTCCAGACGATGAAGTACTCTTTTTCAGCTTGTCTAGACTTGAGTTTGAAGTATATGGAAGGATCTTCTACTTCTTCGTAGCCTAGGCCTACTTCCGCGTTGCTGAGGGAGGTTTGGCAACTGGGGCAGTAGGCGACTATATAGTAACCTTCGCCTAGGAGGCCTTGCTCCCAAGCCCTCTTCAGGTATTTCCATTCTCGCTCTATATACTCATCCTTGTAGGTCCAGTAGGACCTATCGAAGTCGATGAATACGCCAGCCTTTTCGTCTGCTTTCACCCACTCCACATAATACTTCATTATAGCCTCTTTACAGAGCTTTACGAAGCGTTCTTCTCCCACCTTCTCGAGCAGTTCTTTTTTATTCTTAACGCCGAGCTCCCTCTCCACTTCAAGCTCAACAGGTAAACCCTGTGTATCCCAGCCACCCCAGAAGGGTATATCGTATCCTTGCATCGTCTTGTAGCGGTATCTGAGGTCCTTTATTATCCTCCCTCTAACATGGCCTATGTGGGGGTATCCGTTGAGGGTTGGGGGTCCCTCCACGTAACCGTAAGGTCCCTTATTCTCCTTTTGTCGGAGTTCTCTGAGTTTGGAAGGGATTTTTTTCTTGTTCCAGAAAACGCGTATCTTATCTTCAATTTCCTTTGGGTGATACTCTTCTATGAGCCAGCGTTCAGAAGTTCCTTTGGATTTCGTGTCCACCTCTCATCCCATGGCACCCGTTGTTCATCGGAGATTACATAAGATAGATAATAACCTTTCTCTTGGCTTATATGGGTGTCCATTCTCCTGTGGGTTCGCGTCTGATAAAACCGAACTCTTTCGCGACTTTTTGTAGTTGTTCCGTTGTGAAGACCGGTCCGTCTCGGCAGACTCTAAAGGGACCTATGCAGCAACTGCCGCAGATTCCCATTCCACACCGCATATACCTCTCCAAACTCGCCTGAACACGCACTTTGAATCGGATGCCCAACTTTACAATTTTCCACATCATCTTTTCGGGTCCACAGGTATAGATCATATCGTAGGAGTCTTCAGCGAGAAGACGTTTCACCGTATCTGAGACCTGTCCCTTATCACCCAGGGAGCCGTCTTCCGTTACGATTTTCAGTTCACCACCAGACGCTTTCAATAGGCTCTCAGCTCTTTTGAGGAAGAGTAGTTCCTCCTTTGTCTTGGCTCCCAGAATAAGGGTCACTTCTGCATCTAGACTGGTTAGGGCCTCAATTAGGGGGAGGAGCGGCGCGGCTCCTGTTCCGCCTCCAGCAACCAAAACCTTTCCTGATACGGGGGTGAAGCCGTTTCCGTAGGGTCCCCTAACGCCTATCTCGTCGCCGGTCCGCATACTATGGAGGGCTGCGGTGGCCTCTCCGATTCTCGCTACGGTTATGGAACATTCACCGTCCTCTCCCATGCGAGATAAACTCATGGGGATCTCATCAACTCCCGGAATCCAAACCATTACGAACTGACCAGGAACGCCCTTAGAGGCGAGCTGATCTTTAAAGATGAAGGTTTTAACCGTAGGAGTCTCCTGAACGATCCCTTCCAACTCTACGACCCTTATACGATTCAACTCTTCAGGAAACTCTAACGTCAGCCACCCCACCCTTCCACATAATCCTCGAGTATCATTTGAATGCCGATGGAATTTATTGGTTGTGTATCTCTTTTTTCTGTAGGAGGATACCAGAAACTCTTTAAATGCCCGAAACGAAACTCGGGAATTGGTGTCCTTTATGCGTCTCTGTCGTTTCCAGTTAGAGAACGAAGTAAAAGTTGGATTGTACTATGATGATGAAGTTGTAGACCTCGAGAAACTCTATGAGAGGTACTCCTCTGAAGATAGAGAAGCCCCCACGCTTAAGCCCTTTTCAGTATCTCCCATTGAACTGCTTAAATCGGAGAGGGAGATTCCTACACTAATGGAGAGAGTGGAAAGTTTCTACAGACAACTCGACGAGGATGACGCTATTAGGAGGGCGGTGACATTTTCTTCGAGAGACGTTAAAATCTTGACTCCTGTCCCAACGCCTTCAAAGATGTTCTTCCTCGCTGGGAATTACGCGGAACATATAGAGGAGGGTGGAGGAGCCGCTGAGGAGAAGGAGTTCACCTTCCCCTACTTCTTCATGAAGCCTCCGTCGACGACGCTCACGAATCCTGGAGACCCGATTAAACTTCCCACGGTCTCTCCCGATCACATCGATTGGGAAGTTGAGTTAGGAGTCATCATAGGGCGTAGAGCGAAAGGTGTTAAGGCTGAAGATGCTCTAGACATAGTTGCTGGATACACCGTAGTTAATGACGTCTCAGATAGGGAGTTCAGGCCTAACCCCAATAGAAAAAGGCGGGACCTCGACGATTTCTTCGATTGGCTCCACGGAAAATGGCATGACACCTTCGCTCCTATGGGTCCTTGCATAGCCAGTAAGGCGCAGATACCTGACCCTCAGAACCTTCGCATCACCCTCAGAGTGAACGGGGAGACTATGCAGGACTCTAACACGCGAAATATGATCTTCAGTGTTGCCGAATTGATTGCGTTCATAAGTAACGTTGTGACTTTGGAGCCTGGAGATTTGATCTCTACAGGTACGCCTTCGGGGATCGGTGCAACAAGAGGAGTGTACCTTAAGAGCGGAGATGTAGTGGAGGCTGAGATAGAGAAGATAGGGGTCTTAAGGAATCCAGTCCAGTGAGAACTCTAACGTGCTGAAGTGGTCTCTAGCCGAAACAAGCCTCTCCTACTGGTCGTCTAGCGAGGCAGATGCTCTATAGCCCATTCAATGTCGAGTTCCCTGAGTTTTCCCTTTGTCGGGACTCCCGTATCTTCATCCCAACCCCTAATACCATAGTACATCCGTATGCCCTCCTTCAAGGCATCAGGGTCTACAGGTGTATCTGCAAGAGGACCAGAAGTTGCTGGATGGAAGAATCTGTCTGGAAGCCAGTCATCCTTAGCGGTGAACCCCTCTCGGAGATTGAAGATCCTTGCTAAATTGAAGGCTCTTTCGCCAACCTTCATCAGTTCCCATACTGAGGTCTCCCATCCGGTTACCGCTTGGACAATCTCGCTTTTCTGTTTGATGCTCCAAGGAGGATACAAGCAGATGATCATACAGTCATTCGCTACAACCCTGTCTACCATATACTTAAGGAAGCGCATCTTCTTCGCGGTTATTCCCTCAACGGTTATTGGCTCAAGTATTCCAAGGGACTTGATTTTCTTTATTGCCTCCTCAGTGGTGAAGCTCGTGTCGTGTACATTATGTACGTGATCGGCTCCCGTATGGGAGGTAGCGTATCCAACTCCTAAGGCTCTCTTGAGACGAGGCTCATGCATCGGTACTTCCTGCCCCTTTACATGCACAGCAAACTTCTCAGCACCCTTACCTATCTTCTCAGCTGCCCTCTTCGTTCCCTCAGCTAACAAGTCTCCTATTCCTCTTCTCTCTGCAATCATCTCCACCATCTTAACCATCGCTTCCGCGTTACCGAAAGTCAACTCTATTCCGCCTGTATCTTCCTTCGTTAACAGACCGTTTTCGAAGCATTCCATAGCGAAGGCTATCGTGGCTCCAGTAGCTATCGTATCGATGGTGTATCTCTGGCATATCTCGTTAGCTTTACAGATCGCCGCTAAATCGTCTACACCGCAATCGGAACCAAAGGCTGCGAGGGTCTCATACTCTGGTCCTCCATAATCCGGATCGACGCTCCAAGGCTCGTCTATTTTAACTACCTTCTTACATCTGACTGGACAGGCGTAACAACCTTCCATTCTGAGCCTAACCGTATCTCTTATCCTCTGCGCCGAGATAGCTGAAGGGTTCTCAAAGTTGCCGTCACGGAAGTTTCTGGTGGGAAGATTTCCAGTCGAGACGTGAACTTCCATCATGGCGCCGGTACCTAACTCGCTGATGGTCTTCCAGAGTTTCTCACGGTTCTCCAAAAACCATTTGTTAAGCTCGTTCATTTTATCTCTATCAGCTATTTTGATCCTCTGGTGACCACGCGCGGCAATTCCTTTAAGGTTCTTTGAGCCCATAACAGCGCCCATTCCAGTCCTACCCGCGGTATGTTTCAGATCGTTTATTACGCAGGCATAACGGACAAGTTTCTCACCGCCAGGTCCGATAAGACTGGTTCTTACAAGGTCGTCACCGACCTCCTCCCGTATAGCTTTCTGCGTATCCTTGATATGTAACCCCCATAACTTCTTAGCGTCTCTAATCTCTGCTTCGCCATCATGCACCCATAGGTATACGGGTTCTTCGGCTCTTCCTTCCACTACTACTGCGTCGAAACCTGCCATCTTCAACTCTGCAGGGAAGAATCCTCCTGCCTCTGAGGAGGCGAAGGCTCCGGTTAACGGGGATTTAGCGCCGATACTTATACGGCTGTTACCGGCGAAGGGAGCCCCGGTAACTACTCCGACTGCAAAAACGAGCTTATTCTCCGGTCCTAAGGGATCAACTCCAACCGGCAGCTCTTTCAAGAGATAGTAACCAATGAAACCTACACCACCGAAATATCTGCGATAGAAATTCTCCTCCGGCCTCTCGATCCACACTCGTTCACTGGAAAGGTCAACCCTCAAAACACGTCCAATATAACCAAAAGGCAACAGATCCCACCTCAACAAACATAATACAAACTTCACCTGTGGACATATAAAACAATTTAGGGATGAAAAGACATATTAGACTTCAAATAGAGGGGCTATCAACGCAGTTCTCTGAGAAAGAGAAAAGTAACAGTATTGTCGGTCCCCCATTCTTATTAGGAGCTTAGTTTAACTCTGATTCATCACAGGTCAGACAAATGCCTTCTCTTCATCGCTCCACATTAAGTTGTGGCGATTCTGCCTCTTTACAGTTTCGGAGTTTTCCCCGGTTCTATATAGACGAACTCGGGCAACCTCCCAACTATGCCTACTTTATCTCCTACGACTATTATTACTCCGCGGATCTCTCGTATGCCTTTGGCGGTGGATAACCCAGCTTCTACAGCTTGCTCAGGCGATTCTCCAACGACGGCGTTGCAGATACAAGTCGCCAGTGCATCTGCATAAGCAGCGTTCTTTGAGAATACTGTAACGGCGTCGGCTACTCCGAAACTTATAGCGTGACCGCTAGTCGCGGAGCTAGTAGCTATACCTATGGGATAGTCTTTAGGCGTTACTTTGAAGCCGATATTATCTGAGAGGATAGTTCCTCTAACGTTCAACGCAACATGAAAGGTGTAGGCTCCGTCTATGGAGACTTCCCCGCCATTCTCCACTAATACTCCCCTGGCACCCGCATCTATGGCCGCCTCTACAGCCAGATCCGCTATAGCTCCTGCAACACTAGCCATCGGCCCAACTCCAGCGATCCTCGAGGCTTCATCCATCCTCATAATCACCTTTGGCGCTTCTCTCCAGACATTCACGGGTTCTAGAGCGGTGAGAAACGTAGGCTCATTTTTCACATAAGCCTCAAGCTGGTTTCTATGCTCCAAAATTGAGAGGACCGCCGCCGTGAAAGCCTCGGGATCCGTTTTTATCGTGATCTTGCTCTCTTTAATTCTGAAACT
Source organism: uncultured Candidatus Bathyarchaeia archaeon (assembly GCA_964578315.1). GTDB lineage: Archaea > Thermoproteota > Bathyarchaeia > Bathyarchaeales > CAZOCN01 > CAZOCN01. Next base: position 4,818 of record CAZOCN010000032.1, on the reverse strand, counting down.
TCCTTCGTATAGTGTTCTCTCATCCACTTTTACTCTCCGGACTTTAGAGAGTATAGACTCCATAAATCTCTCATTCACGTCTTCTTCCACACCACTTAAAGAATTAATTAACACTGCTTTTAACTATTAATACGGATTTTCAAGGTGCCTTCCAAGGTAAGTTCCATATTTCCCTTGTTTTCCATATCGATCTACAGAGGAGACTAAAATATTAGAAATGCCAAATAGAAATGACTAAATAATGTATTTCGAGAGGCTCCATTTCCATATAACTCGCAAATGCACTAATAAGTGTATACACTGCTCTGTTGTGGCGAGTCCCTATTGTAGAACTCAACTTAATCTCGATGGAATTAAACACGTTATAGACGAGTCCATACTCGCAGGCGTGAAGTTTATAGAGTTGAGTGGAGGAGAGCCCTTAACTATCGGAAAATCCACACTTCTATATGTCATAAGATACGCTTCAAAGAAGGGTCTATTCCCATCTATCCTTTCGAATGCTACTTTACTCGCCCCTCAACTTGCCGAGGAACTCGTTGATGCTGGTCTAGGAAGAATCGAAGTTTCCATATATGGCGCTACAGAAGAGACTCATTCAGTCTTCACTAGGACTCCGGCTTCTCTCAACAGGACGCTTCAAGGTATAAGGTCAGCTTGTAAAGCCGGACTTGAAGTTATTGTGAATATTGTTGTAACGCCCTCCAATTTAAACGAAATCTCCGCAATTCCCAGTTTACTGGAAGGCTGTGAAATAACAGCGTACACCTTCGCGTCTATAGTTCCTTCAGGGAGAGGAGAGGCGTTAAAGGAATACATCTTCACAGACAAGGAATTACCGCATGTTATAGACCTATTGGAACGCGATTTTCCAGAGAACAATTACCTTTTCCTAAATAGCCTCTTTCCAAGTGTTTCACCCTCCTTAAAGAGGTATTGTAGTCGCGTATTTAGTGACATCGTGGTTGATTGTAAGGGACAAGTTATCCCATGCTGCCTCTTACCCTCCGATCTGAGGCGCAGTCTCGGAAACTTACAGAAAACCCCGATTCAAGAGGTACTCTCAAAAAGCACCGTGTTTAAAGATCCTGTCTTCAGATCCCTCTACGAGGGACAAGGTAAACTAGTTAAGCGCTTCAAAGAAACTAAAATCTCAAATAACTTATGCCGCACTTGTATTATTCTACTCAGAAAGCTGTTATCGGAAGAGGGAAGTTAGCATGGCAAAGGATTCCGTGAGAGTAGCTGGTATTCAGATGAAGTTGGTTTCGGAGTCAGCGAGAGCTAAGGAAGAGAATCTCAGGAAGGCTCTTAAGATGATGGAGGAGGCTGCATCTATGGAAGCGGAGATTATATGTCTTCCAGAACTATTTCTCGGAGCAGCGACTGTTGAACAAGAGCCCTCACCAACAATTGAGGTTCTCAGGGACTTCGCTAAAGAGCACGGAACCTATGTTATCTCTAATCTATACTTGACCGAGCAAGATGGAAAGTTCAGCGTCAGTCACTTCATCGGACCACGTGGAAACGTAGTGGGAGTCTACCGTAAGACGCATCTCTTCCCTTGGGAACACAAATTCACAAAGTTGAATCTTGGGCAAGACCTCCCAGTCTTCGATACGGAGTATGGAGAGATAGGGATTCTAATATGCCAAGACGCTATGGTTCCAGAGGCTCCTCGCGTGTTAACGCTCAAAGGAGTAGAGGTTATCTTTGTTCAGTCTAGAATGCCCGGCCCCTTCCTCGTCCCTTGGAGGGACACTATGCGGGTCCGCGCAATAGAGAATCAAGTCTTCATAGTCTCAGTTGGCGGTGCTGGTTACCCTGCCTGTGGCACCTTGATAGTGGCTCCGAGGCTAGTCAATGATATTGTAGTGGAGGCTGGGAAGGATGAGCAAATTGTCTCCGCTACCTTAAATCTTGCGTGGTTAAGAGAGAAGAGGCAGAGAAAAAACCAGCCTCTATACTTCGTTAAGAGCGTGGAGGATATACGGAAGGAGTTAGAGCGAATAGAATCCTACACGTTCCCTCTAGACAGAAACCCCAAACTCTACCTTGAGCTCCTAAAACCCTACAACCCCGCAGAGTTCTAATGGAGGCAACTCAAACCTAAGTGGGAATAAATTTAGGTCTCTTATTCCTTCGGTGCCATTTTAAAGTAGTCGTCTAATGTCCGCTTTTTCCTTTTCATTTCTGTCTTGGTGTCAAGGCCGAATTCTATGCGACCATACACTCCGTCGTATCCAGGTATTATATGGACTCTCTCTTCTCTCACGCGAATTATCGCATCGGCTATGTTCGAGTCTACCACCTTTGCCATATCCTCCATGGAAGCGGAGATTAAAACTTCATACTCATTACCAAACCTGCTTATCAGAGTGTTATAAATCTCCCAAACACGTTCCGCGCCTGGGTAGGAGACTCCAAGGAGGGTTTGAATAATCTCCGAGAGGGGTAGAAGACGCATATACCCCGGCACCCCTTCTGGTCTATATCCGGCGGGGCGGTCTGCAAGTTCTTCAACTCTCTGTTCCACACCTTTAGTGAGTTTCCTTCGACAAACCGGACAGATATTATTCATTTTAATGGCTTCTCTTGGAGACAGGCTCACCTCGCATCGCCTATGCCCAGTCCAATGATATTTCCCATAAGCGGGGTTCGTCTCAACTGTAAATTTAAAGTACTCTGGGTTCTTATCTCGGATGGCTCTCAGAACTCCGTTATAAGTGACCTCCTCCATCTCGAAGACATTCGCTTCTCTTCCAATACGCCAGGGCCAAGGACTGTGGGAGTCGCTGTTTGAGATGAGAGTGAAGGGGTCTAGTGCGCTTAGCCTCCAGTTCATCGGCGGATCGGAGGAGAGGCCCGTCTCTAGGGCTGAGATATGCCGGGTCATATCTTGGTAGCAGTCCTCTATTCTATCGAAGCCACTGAAAGCTCCAAAGAGACTGAACCAAGGTGTCCATGCGTGGGCTGGTATAACCATGCTCTCCGGTGAGGCTTCAAGAATTTCCTCAACTAATTCAGGTGCAGACACGCTCAGGGTAGGTCTCCCATCTGAGGATAAATCTCCATAATGTGAGAGTCTATCGTTTATCTGCTCAGCCGTCTCTATACTCGGTGTTAGGAGGAGGTGATGTATTCTCTTTATGTTTTTCTCGAATTCAAAGACCGTGCAGACTTCACCGGTAACCATAAAACGGACAGAACTCTTCGGGTTGTCTCTTGGTTTGTAAAGGCTGGTTTCCGGCTCCTTTACCAACTCTTTCTTAAGAGTCTCCAACCATCTGGGATGGGTGAAGTCTCCGGTTCCAACGAGATTTAGGCCCTTTATCCTCGAGAACCTCGCGATCTCCTTTATAGTCATACTGGTGCTTGTTGCCCGACTGTAGATGCTATGGATGTGTAAGTCCGCGTATATCCTCGGCAATATCAAGCTCCTCTCTTCTTCCGCTTCTTATGAGCGGAATCTAGTAGAATGATATTGTTAATAAGTTGTTACATTCCCAATTTTTATCTCGGTGTAGAAGAGAAGTATAAAGAAGCGAGGGTGATCTTTCTTAGAGTGCCCGGATTTCCATTCATACTTATAACTGACCTATAACAATTTTAATTGAGGATTGGTTATGTCTATGTCGCATAGAGAACGATTCTATACCGCCCTCGAACTTGATGAACCAGATATGGTTCCGATAACAGACCTCGATCTGGACCCTCCAATAGTAGAAGCCGTGACAAAAGAACACCTCAGCGGCTACAGTCTAATAGCAACTAGTGGAAAAGACCCTTGGGAAACCTCCATAAAGAATAGAATAGCGGAAGCGAAGGCAGGCCTCAAACTTGACTTCGACGCTATTCCAGCGATAAGTGACTACACCCTCTGTGGCAGGAAATATAAACCGAAATATATCTCGGAGGATAAGTTCGTTGATGAGTGGGGTAGGATAATAGAGCCTAGAGCCGATACGAAAACTACTTGGTGGGTTGGAGGAGTTGTGAAGACCGTGGAAGATATGGAGGAGTATGTCCCTCCAGATCCAGAGGAAGAAGGTCGGGCAGAGGCCATTGAGAAGATTGTAAAAACTCTGAAGGGAGAGGATGCCGTAATTATAGGGCGGGGGCATAGCGGCTGGCATATGGCCTTCCAAGTTAGGGGTGGAATAGATAAACTGCTGATAGACATGTTCAGAAGACCTAACTTAACTAAAAAGTTCATGGACAAGATCGGAGAGGCATGTTTCGGCATGGTGAAATTAATGATCGAAGGAGGAGTAGAAGTTGTGTTCATAACCGATGATTACGCTGGGTCCCATGGCCCCTTCATGAATATGGAGCAGTTCCGAAAATTTGAGTTACCTAATCTACGTCGAATAGTAGACTTTGCGAAGAAGAGAGGGGTTCCGGTGCTGAAACATTCAGATGGGAACCTTTACCCAATAATAGAAGATATGATAGATACTGGAATAAAGGGCCTTCACCCCCTAGAGCCCGGCGCCATGGATTTGGCTGATGTAAAGGAGAGATACGGCGATAAGATCTGCCTCCTCGGTAATGTGGACTGTAGATATGTCCTGCCCTTCGGATCGGAAGAAGACGTCAGAAAGGACGTTCGGCGATGCATAGACGCCGCAGCCGAGGGAGGAGGCTACATACTAGCCTCAAGCAATTCCATACACGCGAACTGTAAAGTAGAAAACGTCTATACTATGGTCGATGAAGCAAGGAAATATGGGAGGTACCCCCTCCAAAAGTAGACGTAACAATCGTGACTCCAATAAAGGCGTTCCCTTTCACTTTTTTGGATACTTCCTGCCTTCA
>CAZOCN010000031.1:0-13843 GCA_964578315.1 uncultured Candidatus Bathyarchaeia archaeon | reverse complement strand
ACCAGCAATATGGAGATCAGGGTTATTCCCTTACTTGGAGGAATCGCCGGGCACCTCTCGGTGAAAGAGGTCGTTCCGAAGATAATAGAAGACTTGAACATAGGAGAAGAGGGTCTACGTATTTTTATAGGGAAATCCGAGCCGTCTCTGTTATATGGGCATCTAGCTTCTGTCCTTTCATGTAAATTAGCTATTTCTAATTGCTACTCCATCACAGATAAGAGCGGAGTAGAGATATACCCCATCTTCGGAGGCGGCGCTCTACCCTTTAGGGGTCATATAACCCTAGAGAACGCGGATAACTTCCTTGAGGAGTACAGAGGCGTCAGAACCTACACTATTCAATCCGCGATGAGGTATGACCATGGCTTAGAGAAGACCAGAGCCTTAATCGAGAAGATACGTGAAGGGGTCGTTAAGCCAGCTTTACAGTTCAGTGAAGAGGAAGAGGAGAATATGCAGCGTATGGCCTTCATATTTGCCAAGAATTACTTCATCGAACTCTCTGAGATAGCTGAGAAAATCTTCAGAATATCGAAATATGTTCCGAATCAAAGAGAACGCCAGTTAGACTTCGAGGAGGTCTCCTATTACAGGGAGATGCGAAATATCAGGAATATACTTAAACTCTCTAAAGATAGGCGCCTGAAGAGGACTTTAGCCCAGTTCGCTGAAGAAGCCTTCGCTAAACCTCCAAGATGGGTGAAGTTCGTGGCGTCCACCTACACCTGTGGTCTACCCCCTGAGTTCATAGGGACTGGAAACGCTCTAAAGGAGATAAAGGAGACCATGGGCGCCTGCTGGGTTGAAAGATTACTAGATGAGATCTACCCCTCCTTAAGGGAGGACATCAAGTACGCCTCTCGATTCTTGAATTTAAACGAGAAAGAGAATATCCTCTTGACAGAGAAGATAAAGAAGAGCATCGAAGAGGTTAGGGAGTATGTGGAGTTCTCTGAACCCGAAAGCAGTTATCTTATACTCTGCGATGTAGCCAACAAGTACCTGAGGGAGATTCTCACTGGAGAGCGGATTAAAACGAAGAAGTTAGCGCTTCTAATAAGAAAAGGAACTGTAGCGGAGTATCTGAATGGTAAAGTTGAGGAGAATATCGGACGGTTGATACTTGACTTAGGCATAATCAGAAATGCGCTTGCGTAGGGAGGGAAAGTTGGATGGTAGGTAGAGGTTATAAAACCAAGTTTCCGGGAAGAGTGAACTACTTCACGCCTGAGATGGATATGGGAATATCCATCCATCAGAGGGATGAACTTGTAGAATACTGTAAGCCTCTTGTCAGATACGAACACGATGCAGACTTTAATGGAGTAAAGATCAGGTTATACACTAATATGGAGCATGTCTACGATTTCTGGTGTGACAACTGGTGGCCTTCTACTCCTTTCACTCTTCCCCATGGTGTTGTATACGTCATAGATGACGGAGGGAAGTTCCAGATAAGGGAGTTCTATGATGGGCCCATGAAGAGGCCTGATGTGAACGCTGGTGGCTTCTACAATTCCGAGACCAAGACTGCTATAATCTTCAATAACGATTATTACGGGCAGACTAAACCCACGGCTTTAGGTATAGCAGCGGATATCCTTGAGGACCAGTTCGGAATACTGTCCGTACACGGTGCTTCAGGAGCCATAAACGGTCGTGGCTTCCTCTTGATCGGACCTACAAACGCGGGTAAAACCACTCATTCCTATGGTCCAGCTTTCTATCATCCCCTAGGTGAGTTTCACCAGGACGACTGGATATACGTGAGATTCCAGGGCAACAGAGCTATGGGATACGCCTCTGAGAGGCAGTTCTACATGAGGACGAACTCCATAAAGAACTTCCCCTGGTTAGAACCTATATTCCGAGAGAATAAGTTGGAGAATGTTAAATCCGACGATCCGACAGAGAAGTTCCTCCCACCGCATCCCAGGGTGATGATCGATCCCAAGAGGATTATGAAGCCGGAGAAGGTTGTGGATAGAATAGCCATATACAAGACCTTCCTGTTGAAGAGAGAGCCGGAAGATAGATTTGTCGCTAGGTCTCTTGATCCCGAGGAGGCCGTGGAGATGCTCCGGAAGGCCCCGGAACAATGGTACAACAACTACCTAATAACTTATGGGAAGAGAAAGGAGGAGAGGAGGGCAGAGCTCTTCCGGAAGTTATTCGAGATGGCGGAGCCTTATGTCATAAACGTCATCGCCGAAGTTGAGAAGGTTAGGGGTGTCATCATAAAAATACTGGAAAGCTAAAAATGCGTTCTTCATACTGACGATAAAGTCTTAAATTAAATACCTTATAATAACCTCAGCTTAGTGGTTGTCTTGGTTATCTCGGAGGAAAACCGCTTTAAAAGTTGTATGTCTAGATCTGCTCATCCTATGTCGAACTCCAGACGTGAAGAGGATATCTGCTTTGGGCCTCGAGAGCCTCGTGAAGAGAGGAATGTGGAAGGACTGGTGAAGTTTGGTTTCTTCCTTATCATTTTAGGTGCAGTCTACTTAGCTACACCGAACATAATCCAAGAGATCGGCGCCTTCTTTAAAGACTTCCAGTTAGTGAAGGTAAGTGAACCTAACATCTCCTTTCCCGCTCCTTCCTCCAATCACCCTGTAGTGTATGGTGCAGTGGAACTTTTCTGTTATGGCTTCGGGCTTTTCCATATAGCCCTTCTAATCGCTCTAATCCTTTACAGATCTTCAGTTAAGAAGACTGGGGAGACTTTGTCTGGAATAGTCTTCTGGTTAGGGGCGGGTTACTCTGCGGGCTTACTCAAAGCTCAGGTATTGGGCTGGTTCTCCTATATCGCCTGTCTAATCATACTGGCAGGCGTCTCCCTAATAATCACTAGCCTAGCCGCCTATCTATCTTCAACTCGCAGAAGATGAGTCCTCCTATTGGGTCCTTGGGTCTATGGTTCTGTCGAGGACTTTTCTAGAGTATGTTATATAACCTGTATGCCCAGTCATAAGAGTTTGAGGTCTAGTCTTCCCTCTAGCAACTTGCATCTCTCTCATCAAACATTCAAAAGTGGTAACCTCAACGAAGCCTCCGGCCTCTAGGGCTTCCACAGTCTTCACGACCTGGTCGATTGTGGGGCTGAAAGACACTAAAACTCCGCTTCCTTTAAGTGCCCTATAGGCGTGAGGGACCACAAGCCAGGGGGTTGCCATGTCAAGGATAACGGCGTCGACTTCATATTCATCAATCCCTTTGGTGATGTCTTTGTTCTTTAGCTTTACCACGTCGTCCACACCAGCCCGTTTAAGATTCTTCGCGGCAGCCTCCAGGAACTCCTCCCTTACTTCATAGCTGAATACTCGACCATTCGGCTTAACATGGGAAGCCAACATGCTCGTCAAGGCGCCGGTTCCAGTTCCAGCCTCTACAACTCTACTGCCCGGACCTATACCACTATAGACCAGTATCAAACCCATATCCTTCGGGTAAACTATCTGAGTTCTCCTAGCCATCTTGAAGGCGTAGTCTACAGGTCGAGGCTTTAAAGCCACAAACTCTACTCCTTGACTACTCATAATCTTAACCCCATATTCTCCGCCTATAAGACTCCCCAGGTCCAGGAAGCCTTTATGGGTGTGGAAAGTCTTCCCTCTCTCGGCTTTCACCAGGAAAGTCTTCTTCCTCTTCAAGTAGAGGAGTACATCATCCCCTTCCTCTATAACCACGGGTAACCCCTCTCATACAGCATTCTAGAAGAGACAAAAATAATAAGAGTCTTGTGGGTAAGGTGATGGAAGGATGAGCCTTGCTGAGCCCTGAAGAACGTAACCTCATAAGGACACGTTACAGGTATTTTAAGAGGACCAGCGGGAAAGATGCTTTGGAGAAAACGATTGAATGGTTTAAACGTTGGTTCAGGGAGTTGGCTAGAAGGGAGGTCCCTGAGGACCATCTGAGGGAGATAGTGGAGTTTCTGGAAGAACTAGAAGGAACCCTATAATCCTATTCTGTATTCTTCTCCTAACTGCGGTATCTGAACCCTGCAGTTAAGGTCTGAGATGAACTTCTTGAAGACTTCCGGGTGCTCACCATGTATAGGAAAGACTGCAGAAGGTTTGATCTCACTTATGACTTCTCTCAAATCCATCGGCATTATATGCCCAGAAACGTGTATGTGGTACCTGGGTATACCGAAGTGTTCAAGCCAGTTTACAAGCCTGCCGAAATCGATTTCCATCTCTTCATTGAAGGGCTCGGAGGAAGATTGAATGTAACAACTTCCCGGACCAGGCTTAATGGTCAATAACTCCTCGAACTCATAGAAGGGAGCCACTAAAACCAGTTCCTTCTGCCTCAAAGTCAACTTTGAGGCGTCAAGGGTATCAGCCATAGAGAAGATCTCCTCCTCCCAACGGTAGGGTCTCTTCTTTCCCTTATCAAAAACTAAGATGCTGGTATCCCTCAAGTCAGGTATTTTCAGCTTCGGGTCTTTAGCTAACTCTTTAAGTAGATAAGCCTGCTTCGGCGTGAGAACTAGGCTTCTTCCATTTTTTACTGCTGCGTTATAAAAAGATCTAAGTCTATCTACATCGGACCAAGAGAAATCTGTGATTATCAACCCTCTAGTAACTTTCATGATCCGACCAAGTTTCTCCATGACCTCCGGCTCCGAAGAGACTCCTGCGTTGGTTATATTAGTACACTCCGACACCATAATGCTCGATTCGGCTTCCCTAGCCTTATCTATGAAGTCTCCAGTCATCTCAGGTTTCGTTCCGTGCATTCGGAAGTCGCCGGTGTAAACGATGACTCCGGAAGATGTCTCTACTATGAACCCGTAAGCTCCAGGGACGGAGTGGTCCACGTGAATCGGCTTTAACCTTATAGAGCCTAGCCTAATTTCATCTCCTGTCCTGAAGGTCTGAAACTTCAAGCCTCTTATGTCGAATTCTAGACTGGCGATTTTTGTCTTTGCTGAGGTTTGAAGAATGGTCTTGCTGGTCTCACCGCAGTAGATCGGTATCGATCTCTTCAAGAATGTGACGTAAGCAGAGTGATCCATATGTGAATGGGAAAGGAAGACCGCATCCACAGACTGCTCAGAACGTTCAAACTTATAAACGCCCTTTATCTTGGGCAGGATACCAAATTCTATCAGGCTCTCCGCGCTCTTTGGAGTCAAGAAGGGGGGTGAATAGTAGGCTCTCTTTGAAGTGAAAGACATCCCAAAATCCAAAAAGATGCTTGTATCCCCATCTCTAATAAGGACCTTGTTCCCTCCTACTTCCTTCACTCCACCATAAAAAGTGACAGTGCTCACTAGACCCCCAACTCCTTCCCTAATTAAGAGTTAACATTGTTATTTTTTATTAAAAAAGGTTAGAAAGAGGGAACTCTCTCAAGGTGATCTGATATCCTCAGGAGGATACGCGGTGGTGTGAATAGGCTGAAGACCTTAGAATACTTTATGGAAGCTGCCTTCCGTAGAGTATCTAGTTCACCGCCTCCGCTTAGATATCCTTTAATGAACTCTTCAATCATCAAATCTATTATTTTTCCATCTGAGAATATGGATACGTAGTGCCCAAGGAAGTAGAGGAATTCTGCGACGTCCCAAGCGAAATCTCCATTTTTGGTTCCCTGCTCTAAATCTACGAAATAAGTTTCACCGCTCCCTGAGACTATGACGTTCTCCGGTTTACAGTCGCCTATAGCGACGTCGAGTGTATGAGCCTCAGCGATCCTCTTTGCAGTCTTCATGATAGGATTCTCTTTGGAATTTAGGCTCCGTCGGTTATCAGTGACCCCTTTGATGATATCCACAAGGTTCTCGCCTTCGATATACTCCTCAAATACTAGGCGTTCTTTCGGGCTCACATGCAGTATCCTGGGAACTGGAAAACCATTCTTGTAAAGGAAGGTATTCATTGAGTATTCCTTCTCCATCCTTCGCTTACCCGAGACTATGAAGGTTTTCGTTCCGAGAGCCCAAATAGCTAGAGGAAACCATTTGAATCCAGTCCAGTCATCAAACCTCTTCACTACAACCTTCTTGTCCACGCCTCTATCCCTGTATTTTACGAGGTATACGGAGTTCAAAACGCCGCCTAACCTTTCTATGGTGATGTCAGACGCTGAAGAACCTAGCACCCTCCTATTAAGGAAGGCGTCTATTGTAGTCTTATCTGACAAGGGAGTGTACCCGAGAGAAGTGGGCAAGAAGATGTAATCCTCGGGGTCTTCCAACTTAGAGAGTAAGGCGTTAGTGTAGAATAAGGGACCAGCTTTTTGGAGGATGATGACTTGGTCTCTGAGGACAAGATTAGCTATCTCTGGATGGACTCCAACAATATAACGAAGTAGAGTTCGACGAATCGTCTTTAATAGTGAAGAGACTAAGCTGGTCCTAGTGGATATGCCCTCCTTAAATTTATCCTCTATTTTTATACTCCCATTCACAAGGCGGATCAACTCTCCGCGTGCCAATTCACGGGCTGCCGCTACAAATCCTTTCTTAACACTTTCCATTCTGCCTTCTTCATTATCACTCCTCAAAATGGCTAGGTAGTTCTGGATAATCAACGGGAATAACCGGACTCTCCTCAGAATAGTTTCGTAAATGAAGTATTCTGGTTTTATCAAGAACTCTGTGGAAAGCTCCGGATACTCTATTACCAAATTTTCTAGGAGCTCTTTCATTATACGAGTTCTAACTTTCAACGACTGCTCTTCCAGATACTCTCCATTCACTATTGGCTCATAAAAGAACGTTATTTTCTCCGATAGAAATTCCCCAAGCCATCCATTCTCAACGTCTCTTTCAAAGATCCACTGATCAACAATCAGTATCTTTACCGTAGAACTGTCTATGGTCTCAGATTGGAACTTCATCTTTTGGGGGTAGCCCTCTACAACTAATAAAATGCCTCCTCCACCGGCTCCATAATACCTGCAAGCACCTACGATCTTCGAGGGACTTGCTATCCTCTCGCAGATTCGAAGGACCTTGCATGCTTCATTCTTGGACACTTTCGGATACACAGTATTTTCTCCTAGGAGAATGTTGGTTGTTCCCCCTACCTTATACAAGTGACTGTATGGGTAATTCCCTAGGAGTTTCTTATCTCTTTCTGTCCTCGCCTAAAATCGATATAGGGACTACCAACTATTCGTAGATTAAAGTATTGAATAAATTTTTAATGTGAACCCAAAGGTAGAAATATTCCCATGAGGTTTTTAGAAAAGTGTTTGGGTAATTAAAATGACGGGAGTGAAAAAAGAAGAAAATGGAAAGGCTCGGAAGGAAGCTGGTGCTGATAACGAGGTGCTAGAGGAAACTCCTTCTATGTCCTTTTACAAGAGGTTTGTCAGAGCGCCCTTTTTTGATAAAAACGCCTTCAGAACCTTAGAATATGACAAGTGGGGTTTTCTTCACGGTTTCATAGCCATCTTAATAGTTGGTGGAGTGAGGGGGATAGGAAACGCCTTTGCATATTACTATCTATACATAGAAGAGATGAAGGCAGCTATGAGTCTCCCAACTTTGATAGTGACGGGTATAACCACCTTTATGTTTACCCTACCTCTCGAATGGCTGCTTCTCACTGGCATTTTATATTTCTACGGCATCGTTTTGATGAAGGGAACAAAGAGCTTAGGAGACCTCGTGAAAGGTTTAGCCTTCGTCTTTATACCTCTCATGTTGGAGATCTTCTTCCCCTTAATTGTATGGTCTGAACTAGTCTACTGGGTACTCTTCGTCGTAACGCAACTGTGGATGATAGCGATATTGACCACTGCTGTCAATGAAATTTTAAAACTAAGTAGGTGGCGTGGAGTATTAGTGGTGGTTCTCACTTACATTACCTTCTTCCTCTTAGTAATATTATTCATAAAACCGAATGGACCGTGAATCCTTTCCTTTCTCGACAGCTACGTAGGATAGGATGAGAATTTGCTCGAAGAAATAGAAGCTCTCATTAAAGAGATAAGGGATCCCTCGCTGAAGAAGAAAGTTTCAAACTTGATAAGGAAGCCAAGCGTGAAAGTTTCCGGTAGGAGAGTAGAATTCTGCATCGAAGAGAGCCCTGGAAGCCTATCGAGGCACCACTCTTACAATGGGGGATTGCCTCAGCATATGATTGCGGTAACACGCCTTGCCCTCTTTCTCTCCGACCTAGTCGAGTCCGTGTACGGTGCTGAGGTAGATAGGGATGTAGTGATCTCCGCTTCTTTACTCCATGATCTGATGAAACCAATCATGTACAGTACTTCGGAAGATGGATCCTATGTCCTGTCGAGACTCGGTGAACGCGTGGACCATATCTCCCTCGTCACCTCCGAATTGATGAGAAGGAATTTCCCATTAGATGTAGTTCACGCCGTGGTAGCCCACCATGGCGAATTCGGACCTATGAGACCAAAAACCCTAGAGGCTTTGATAGTTCACATAGCCGATATAGCAGATTCCAAAATCAACGGAGAAGTATTGAAAGCCGCGAAGTATCTGATTCGAGAGGTTGAGGGAGTTGATGTTGAACGCCTCTCTCCCGAGGATGCCTTTGGTGTGATTAAGGCTTCGACGGAGGAAGGTGTTGAGGGGGTTAGGCGGTATATAAAGGAGAAACTCAGCAGCTATTTCAATCCGTAACCGCGCTACTTTAAGAGTACAGTCCTAACCTCTAGTGTTTCCGTGTCCAGGATAGCAATTGTGCTTTTATTAGTGAGGTAACCACAGACCTCTCCAGGGTTTACCACGAGGGTTTCACCTCTCATGTAGGTCTCCATCTTGTGGGTATGTCCGTAAACCACCACGTCATAATAGCCTGAGTCTATTAGGGACCTTAAAAGCTCCTCTTCGTCGCCATGCGTTAAGGCGAATCTTCTTCCATCCAGCTCCAAACTCCTGAAGTAACCATTCACGGAGAAGCCTAACTCTGAGAACATCTCTGTTAGCGTCCTTTTCATCGAGTCGTTGTTCCCGAAGACTCCTATCATACGCGCTTTTAAGGGCTTGAAATACTTTACGACGAAGGGCGCTATGTAATCTCCAGCGTGTAAAACCGCTTCTACGTCTTCTTCATTGAGGCGGTCAACGGCCCTTTTTATGTAGGGGAGGCGGTCATGTGTATCCGCAATCAAACCCACAAACAAATTTTATCTACCTCGAACTTTCCGCAAGACTCTCTCTATTCTTTTATTAATATTTGATGGAAAAATGGTTTTCCCTAACTCTTCAGTTTCAATTTCTCTTTCTCATGGTTTGCTGCTATATGGGCGTGGCGGATGGGTTCAGGTATTCTATAAGAATGGGCAGAGCGGGATACTATCTCCACGGCTCTCTCGAGGGAGATTCTGTTTCCAACGCTGACGTAAACTGGCTTGACTCCTCTTACTGTAACAACTTCTGCCCCTACAACCTCCTCCCTATGAACTATTGGTCTCCAGTTCTCCCCTCCTCCACAGCTTTGAACCTCACCGCAGAGTAGAGACTTCGCCACGCCTATAGTCGGGATTGGAACAAGAAGGCCGAGGTGGCTTGCAAACCCCAACCGGTATGGATGGGCGAGACCATGTCCGTCTACTAGCAGAACATCTGGCATGACGGATAACCGCCTAAAGGCTGAGAGGGCAGCCGGAACCTCTCGGAAGGCTAGGAGGGTTGGTATGTAGGGAATCCTCGTCTTCACCACAGCGGTTTTGGTCTCCACGAGCTGTAAGGACTTGAATTCTAGACTGACTGCCGCACCGATGGAGTAGTTTCCTTGGAAAGCGACATCCACACCTCCAACATAACGGACTTCCAGCGGCAACCTATCCTCTCGAATTATCTTTGAAGACAAGATGCGCTGCGTATGGTGGGCTTTTCTAGCGGAGATTCTAACTTTCCAGCTATCTCCCATACTTCCTTCTCCCCTTATTCGAGAACCTACTCCTCTAACTCTCTGCTAAGGGGACCTTTATCATCATCAAGTCTTCTGCCACTTCGGTGTTCGGGAAGATTTTACGTGCCTGCTCGGCGAGAACCTCCGTACTCCTATATCTGGCGCTTATATGGGTTAGTATCAGCTTCTTAACACCCGCCTCTTTAGCGATTCTCGCTGCTTGGCTTGGAGTAGAGTGTCCCTCTAGCTCCGCCGTCTCTTCAAGGGAATCATCTAAGGTACCATCATGAATTAACAGATCAGCGTCTTTCGCGAGGTGTAGGATATTCTTTGAGGGGCGCGTGTCGCCGGTGTATACTATCTTCCTTCCTGGTCGCTTCGGTCCCGTGACCTGATGCGGTTCTATCGTTCTTCCATCGGGAAGACTGACTGGGAAGCCATGTTGAAGTTTAGACCATAAGGGTCCTTCTGGTACACCTAAAGCTCTAGCTTTCTCTGGATAGAAGACTCCAGGCCTCTCCTTCTCTATTAAGGCGTATCCAAAACTTACTCCTTTATGATTCGTGTAGCAAGCCTCCACGGTGTATCCATCTCCGTTGCAGATTACACCCTCACCTTCTATCTCGTATATCTCAACCGGATACGTTAATCCGAAACCGATGGTCTCCCGGACAGCTTCCACAAAGGACGTTAATCCAGGGGGACCGTAAATCTGGAGCTTTTTGTCTCTTCCTAGAAGAGACATAGTCATCATTATCCCCGGAAGCCCAAGACAGTGGTCTCCATGCATGTGGGTTATAAAGATCCGCGTTTTTCTGTTGAAGCCTACTCCAGCCCTTAACATCTGCCTCTGTGTTCCTTCTCCACAATCGAAGAGGAGAAGCTCTCGTCCCCTCTTCAAGGCTATGGACGATAAGCCCCTATCAAGAGTGGGTATTCCAGCAGAGGTCCCAAGGAATATAACCCATAAATCTACCAGTTAAGCCACCTCGAATAAGCAGATCTCTCGCGTGAGGCTCCTGTGAACATAGATCAGATGAGATCCGATACATCTCAGACCAGCTCCTTCCCCAACCCTCTTTAACTCTATTGTATGCGGGGAGCCTGCTACGATTCTCCCTTTAACAACGTTTACGAGGCGCTTCAATAAGGTTTCCATTATCTCCCTTGTTTCCGAGTTGAAAGTTGACGCTGACCTTCCGTAGGGAGGGTCCGTTACGACGCAGTCAACCTCTCTGATGGGCAGTAATCTAGAATCCGTAACCACTAACCCTTCCGGGTCAATTCCATAATAGGACAGGTTTCTCTCACTGCCCTCTACCATGTTCCTATCTGCGTCCAATCCTAGGACCCTACATC
Source organism: uncultured Candidatus Bathyarchaeia archaeon (assembly GCA_964578315.1). Taxonomy (GTDB): domain Archaea; phylum Thermoproteota; class Bathyarchaeia; order Bathyarchaeales; family CAZOCN01; genus CAZOCN01. The sequence continues at coordinate 2,630 of CAZOCN010000031.1, read as the reverse complement.
CTATCAGCCCCGCCTCAATGAGGACGCTTCCGGCGCCGCAGAAAGGATCAAGTAGTAGATCTCCCTCTTTGGGAGAGGCTAGATTGACTAGGCACCTCGCCAGTTTAGCGGGTAGGGCGGCTGGGTGAAAGTAGGGTCGTTTCATAGGGTCCCTCTTCGTGAAGCCTTTAGGACGAAGCCCATCTAATGACAGCCCAAATAAGAATCGATTTCCAGTTAAGACCCCCAGTAAGAGCTGTTGTGGTCTTTTGAGGTCTGCCTTTATGTCTTTCACATCTTCCACAATCTTTGCTCCGAGGAGCCTCTCAAGGGCTAATTTGTCTAGATCTTGCGCTGACCTTCCTACTCTCCGAACTCTAACCGCGAAGCTCTTATCGGCCTCTAAAAACTCTCCGAAGGATACCGCTTCTGCTCTGGAGAGTATCTTCCTAACTTCAGCTTCTGTATGGAAGACTTCTAAACAACAAGTCCGAGTCATTGCCGCTCTCTTCTCCACCAAGGTTGCGCACTTCATGTCGGTTTCTAGACGTATGACCTGCGGAAGCTCTTCTAACACCTTATATCTGTAATTCCCACTGTCTAGGATCGAGAAAAGCTCAGCTTTCGGGAGGGTAGGATGCTCCCCGGATAGAAGGAAGAAGATAACCGGCAACACAGACTCCCCGTATCTCTGCCCCTAATTTGCTACAGTACTCCCTTAACTGTTTTGGGCAAGTCTTAAAACCCAAGAAAAACAGGCTGGAGGAAGCTGGAAACTTTCCGATAATCGTAGATTTATTCTTTAGCCGAGGGCTTCTGCTATGAGGGGCGCTACTGAAACCACTCCTCTCTTCCCAGGAACGCAATCTGTACCTACTATATCCTCGGCTCCACTGGAGATTATCTTCTCCTCGGCTCCACCTATTAACAATGGATGAACACAAGCAGCGTACACTCTCCGCGCTCCCTGCTGCTTCAATATCCTCACTGAAGTAGCTATGGTGCCTCCAGTGCTGATTATGTCATCGAAGACGACAACGTCCCGTCCCCTCACCTCCAACTCTTCAACTTCAACTTTAATCTCACCGGTGATTCTATCTCGCTCCTTTTTCAACCACCCAAAACCTCCCTTAAGGATGGCATCCGTCTCCTTAACCAGCTCCACAGCCCCTCTATCAGGCGCGAGAGAGAAAGCTCCTGCTAATCCTCTTTTGAGGAAGTACTCTGCGAGGAGAGGCATCGCGGAGAGGCTCTCAGCGGAGATGTCAAACCTCTCCAGAACCTCCTCCTTGTGGATGTTCACCGTGAGAAGCCTATCCACCCCCACGCTCTGGATGAGCTCTATGACCGTGTTTACACTTACAGCTTCCCCTTGGAGGAATCTCTTATCTTGCCTAGCATAGGCGAGGTATGGAACAACCGCCGTCACTTCACTAGCTCCCAACTCCTTAACGGCGTCGCAGAGTAGAAGAAGCTGGAGTAGATTGGTGTCCTGTGGAGGACTGGTGGTCTGAACAACCACAACCTCCTCCCCTTTAATGTCACCATCCAACCTGAGGTAAGACTCTCCGTCAGGGAAGAGCTTGAAGGTTAAGGGAACGACTTCCACATCTATTAAGTGGGCGATCTTCCTTCCAAGCTCAATGGATGCTGGTCCAGGTACAATCTTCACACACTCAACCTCCATCAAGCGCCACATATTGAAAGACTTAAACCTGTTTAATAAATTAATTAGAACAACTCAAACGTTTTCTTTCCTTTTCGATTCCAAAGAGAAAAATGTGTAATGATTTTCACTTACTCCAGCATCGCTAGTTATTTGAGCAATAGATTAGTTAACTGAATATTTTATCTACTTTATCGTCGTCTACACCGCATTTTTTCTGACAAATTTTTTCTGACAAGGATCGTTCGATCGATACTAGACCTAACTATGATGCCTCCCATCTTCAGCTTCCTAACGGCCCTCTCCGCATTCTTCACGGACTTCGCCCCCGTGCAGACTATCCCACCTGTTCTGAAGAGAAGCGTAGCCGTCTTTGACTTCTTAAGCCTGATGACGAGGCCCGGGAAGACTTCGGGTATGTACTGGGCTTCTGGATACGCCTTCACCACGGCGTCTAAGTCGATACAGTGCCCTAGCTTCGCCGAAGCCACAACGTTCTGAACCGTGACTTCAACCCCTAAACTTAACGATCGAATCTCCATCAGCCGTCCGTATCAATCAACCGTTCACCGTAAACATAGCCGTTACAAGCAACGGCTACCCCGTTCAAAACGCAACGGTAAAGTGGACGGTTATAGGCGGAGAAATCCTAGTTAAAGAAAACGTCACCGACGAGAACGGAAACGCCTATCTAACCCTCAAACAAACCTCCGAAACACTAAGACTTACGATTTAAGCAACCAAACTCGGATACTGGAGGGCTGAGGCAAGCAAAAGCATAGAAGCCAAAATCCTGAAAATCCCGAAACCGCCATCCCCTTTAGCAGTGAACATCTTAGGCTTTGAGATCCCCCTCCTCACCATCATGATCATAACCGCCGGCATAGTAGCCGCCCTACTATGCATCTACATTTACCTACGCGCGCGTCACGTCGGTTAAGCACGCGTAAAAATTTTGCGGTCACATTAAATACGTGAACTAATT
>CAZOCN010000030.1:8431-14041 GCA_964578315.1 uncultured Candidatus Bathyarchaeia archaeon | reverse complement strand
CCTCTCTCCTCAGCTCTTGAAAGTGTGCCCCCGTCCACAATTGCGCCTGCGGCATCCGTGGGTCCGTCGACGCCGTCGGTGCCTACAGAACAGATGACCACTCCGTCCAGTCCAGAGATCTTTAGGGCTGCGCCTAAGGCCAGTTCTTGGTTTCGACCTCCAGTGCCATCGCCCTTCACTGTCACAGTTGTCTCTCCACCGAAGATTAGGGCTGCTGGTCTAGGTAGAGGGTTCTCTGTAGCCACTAATTCTCTCACTATAGCGCCAAGTAGGGTTCCTACCTCCCGGGCTTCTCCTTCCATATAGGAAGTTACGAACTCAACATTTAAACCTGCTTTTCTCAGCTTCTCCAATGCGGCTAAACAAGCTGTGCGGTTGTTTCCCACAACGAAATTATAGACCCGATCAAACTCCCTATCGCCCTCCTTTGGAGTTTCCGGTATGAGACCCTCCCTTCCCTTCATAAGGAGTTCCCTGACTGAAGCGGGTACGTCCCTCCATACACCGTATTTCTCTAGTATAGCGATGGCGTCTTTGAAGGTTGTAGAGTCTGGAACCGTCGGTCCAGATGCGATGGTGTCTAGGGGGTCGCCTACCACATCTGAAAGGATGAGACTTACAATAGTGGCTGGGTATGCGGTTTTTGCGAGCCATCCACCTTTAAAGCGGGAGAGGTGTTTCCGGACCGTATTAAGCTCGTTTATCGTGGCGCCACATTTCAGCAGTATATCCGTTACTCTCCTCTTATCCTCCAGAGAGATTCCCTCCCTAGGCTGCGGCATGAGACTGGAGCCTCCTCCGGAGATTATACATAGGACCAAATCCTCTTCGCCTGCTTCCTCAGCGATCTCTAGCATCCTTCTGGTTCCTTCAACACCTGCCTCGTTTGGTATAGGGTGACTTGCTTCGTTCAACTCAACCCGTCTAGTTGTAAAACAGCCTCCTGAGCCGGAAGGAACATTCACCACGCCTCCCGTTACACGGGCACCTAGAATCTCCTCTAGGGCTTCGGCCATAGGCCCGCCTGCTTTCCCTCCACCGACAACATAAATCCTTTTAAACTTCCTTAAATCGAAAACTTTACCCGCAACTGTGAGCTCGTCATTCCTCAAAAGAACCTTCGACAAGATTATGCCCTTAGGGTCTACAGCCTCAATGGCAGCCTTTACAGCCTCAAGAGCTAAACGTCTAGCCCGCCTAGTAGAAGCCGAGACGGCGTTACTTATCAATTCCTGCTCGTTCTTTATCTTGACCATGGTATTGTCCTCCATCAATCCCAACCTCCCTATAGCAGTCTTCCACTTTTGAACTTTGTTGAGTTCTATCAGAAATAATAGAACATTTACAGAAAGGATATTGATGACAAATTCATAAATTCCGTTTATATTCCCTCCGAGAAGGTGAAGGTTCATGAGGAAAAAATATTAAAGCAGATGGATAGGGAGCCTCTGTGTGGTAGATTCGTTGTAGAAGAGGAAGGGTTTGAGTTATGAATCCTTGGTTGATATTTGGGCCTCTGGGGATGATTTTGGTTGGCCTCTCTTCGATTTTATTTTGGAGGCTGAAAAGGCATGTCAGTATGAAATATTTCATTTTTGGTGGGCTTGTGTGGTTTATCGCCATAATTCCCAAGTTTGTTATGGATTACACTGTAACGCCTATCCTAAGAGTGTGGTCTGTAAACTCTTTCGGTTGGTTAGTAGCTTTAATCGTGATAGGGGCGTATGTAGGTTTTAGGACTGGCGTCTTTGAGTGCGGTTTCACCTTCCTAGCGTTTTCTAAGAGTCATCTAAGGGAAATCTCTCTGGACGATGCTACAGCTTTCGGAATAGGCTTCGGAGCCTTTGAAGCTATATTCATCGCTGTTCCTTCCCTGATACAAATTGCAGCCTTCATTCTAAACCCTTCTCTACTAGATATGTTACCTCCGACTCAAAGACAGCTAATTGAAGCTCAACTGAGTTTGCCCACATGGACTGTTCCAGCTCCAATAATTGAACGCCTATTTACCCTATTTGTACACCTTTTCACGACGTTACTCATCTTCATCTCGGTTACTCAACGTAAACTAAGCTACTTCCTTTCGGCATTCCTCTACAAAAGCATACTTGACGCGCTAGTACCCTATATCCAAACTATAGTGAAACCGGATACCACAGTTGGCATATACACAGCAGAAATCTGGGTAGCGATCTTAGGCTTAGTAGCTATAACTGGAACCTACTGGACTAGAAAGACTGCTTTCAGAGCTCAACAAGAAACTCAGCTTTTATAGTTGAAAGAACCGGATACCACACGGGAATGCCGTTAAGGCGACTGGAAACTTGAAGGCCTCTGTAGGGTTTAGAATATATTCTATATATGTAAGAAATAAAAAATAGTTTTTAATTAAATTTGTCACTCAAATCTCCTATAGTTTCTCTGGAGTGGATACTCCTATATATCTTTTTAGATCGTCTCTATTTTGTATAGGACATTCAATCCTTTCAGGGTTTGGTGCACTCTGTTGCAGAGTTCAAGAACCTCTTCAAGGGAAACTTCCCTTCCCCAGTCGTATACATGGTCATATTCACCTCTTAGGGGTTTGAACCCTAGAGAGCGAAGCCTCTCTACCACAACTAAGGGACCGGCTCCCTCACTACTAAACCAGATCGTTAAGAAAGTCTTCATTCTCCCTCCTCAGTTACCGTGTTTGATTAGAGGATTGTTAAAAAGTTTGTGGGTTGTGAGGAGACTTCCCTAAAGTACTTCATCGAATCAGTTTAATCGCTCTCATTGGACATGAGTCGACGCAGAGCCCGCAACTACTCCCTATACATTTATCTTCATCAAAGATTATCTCGTAGTCGCCCTTTATGGTAATGGCTTCTACTGGACAGAGAGAGTAACAGGAGCCACAATCTATGCACAAGTCCTTATCGACGGTTATCAGTTTACGGACTTCAACTTCAACCCCTTTATCCCTAAAGGCTTCTATCACTCTTCTAGCTTCTTCAGTGGGCACTTCTACTAGTATTTCACCGCCTCTCTGGTCGATGTGGGCGCTGAGAATATTGAGATGCACCTTCTCCTCCAATATAACGCTGGAAGTTATAGGTTCATCCGTAATGTCAGCTGAAAACCGTAATAGAATCCTTACCAATTCCACGTTCACCTCCCAACCAATTTGGAGATGTCTTCTACTGTTACTATGCCGACTACTCTATCTCTTGAGTCGATTACCGGTAGGGCAGATATCTTGTGACGTGCCATAATTCTTGCAGCGGTCTCTACCGTGTCGCTAGGTTTGACAGTATATACTTTCCTAACTATTATCTCTGAAAGCCTCTTGGCGCCCTTCGCTACGGCTCTGGTTACATCCCAGGATGTTATAATTCCCTTGAGTTTGCTTTTCTCGTCGACAACTACGACATGATTCACTGAACGATCGATAATCTTCTCAGCTACTGTCTTAATGTCGTCGTCTTCACGACAGGTCTCGGCTTTATGTAGTAAGTTCTCTACGAAATTCACTTCCTTCACTTGTCTCATCGGATTGAAAACAGTGTCTCTGGGTAACCGTTCTATCGGCGATGTAAGAAAGAACTCTCCCTCTTCAATCCAAGATTTCAAAGTTTCAGCTATAAGTTTAGCCTTCCTTAAACTTGAAAGGGGGCTCACTTTTACACTCCCATCTTTCACAGCGATCTTTCCAGATTTTAGATCACTGTAGCTGACTTTCCCAAGTTTAGGGCGGTCTCTACGTGGGACTCCGTAATCAACGATTTCCGTGTAGATTTCCCTGTCGCTCAGTCCCGCTTTCTTGGCTAACCCTTCGTTGAGTATTGGTATGGGGATTCCTATTCCTACATATAGGGTTGTGCCGTATCTGGTAAAGGAGGCTCCTCGTATAAATTCTGGGTTCATCTTCTTAGCGTCTCCTCTGACCATGAGGGTGCCAAAACGGTTTTTAGGATCATGCTGAGTTCCTTCTCCAATCACGTATCCCTGTGTTCCTCCTAGGAAGATTCTCGTTCCCACGCCGATGGTCTCGTAATCGCTATCTTTCATTAGAGGATTCAATTCTCCGGAGCCGGAAAAAGTGGCATTTTTATAGTGTGGGAGTAACTTTCCCATGTATGTGTATTTTATTTCATCACTACCATTCACTGCACAGACGTAGCGTTGGTAACAGTTTCTGAAGTTGAGTAAGTAGAACTGGTTTAGATCATCTTTAGTGATGAGTGTTTCGATTCTCGTCCTAGGATAACAGTCCGTTCCGTAGGCGATCGCTCTAAGTTCAACCTCTTTTCCACGTATGAGATCTTCTATTACGTGTCCCCCGCCATATTCGAACAGCTCAACCTCCGACATCATAGTGGCGCCTATGTAAAGGTCCACAGCGGCGCCTGGATGGCATACTTCCACATCGTTAAGCCAGGCCTTCTGTATCTTTATCGGAGGGTCTGCGTGCCCCAAGTTGATAACCGCCCCTGAAGAGCACATGGCCCCGAAGGTTCCAGTTGTAACTACATCTACCTCTTTAGCAGCGATCTTTACGCCGTCCCTCTCAACAAGTTTCACCATCTCATCAGCAGTTAAGACAACTGCATCGTTACGTTTGATCTTCTCATTTATCTCCTCAATCGTCCTAAGATTCTCTCCGCTCATGTAATCCCGTCCCTTTAAGTGTTTGTCGAATTTATGAAGGGGCTCCGATATATAAATTTATGTATTTTTTCAATTGAAAAAATTACTACAAGTATTAATACCGTTTTAACGCTGTGTTGTTAGCGTGTTCCTAGTACGCTGCCGACATCAGCTGATTTTACTAGGGTGGCGTAGCGGAGGAGATATCCGGCTTTGAGGATGGGTTTTCTCGGTTTCCATTTTTTTAGGCGTTTCTCTATCTCGTCTTTCGTCAGGTCTACGTCTAGGCGTCTTCTGGGGATGTCTATTCTGATTTTGTCGCCGTCTTCGAGGGCTGCTATTGGTCCTCCCACGGCTGCCTCGGGGGATATGTGACCTATACAGGGTCCTCTAGTGGCTCCTGAGAAGCGTCCGTCGGTTAGGAGGGCTACTGATTCTCCTAAACCCATGCCGCTGAGGGCGGCTGTTGGAAGAAGCATCTCTCTCATTCCAGGCCCTCCTCTAGGTCCTTCATAACGGATAACTATGACGTCACCGTGTTCTATGGTCTTCTCTGTGATCGCTTTCATGGCTTCTACTTCAGAGTCGAATACGCGTGCAGGTCCTTCATGCTTCATCATTTTAGGAGATACCGCGATTATCTTTACTACGGACCCTTTAGGGGCGATGTTACCTGTGAGTATAGCTATGCTTCCTTCCTTATGAACTGGATTAGAGACCGGCCTTATCACTTCCCTGTCGTAAACTTTAGCTGCCGCGATATTCTCCTTCATGGTTTTTCCAGTAACCGTAATTACGTCTAGATGGAGGAAATCTTTTATCTCCTTTAAGACGGCGGGGATCCCCCCAGCCCTATCCAGATCAGACATCGTCATAACGCCGCTGGGAGTCATGTCGCAAATATGGGGGACTTCCCTACTCAACTCATCGAACTTCTCTAGGGGGATTTTGATTCCGGCTTCTATTGCTATGGCTGTTAGG
>CAZOCN010000030.1:0-8421 GCA_964578315.1 uncultured Candidatus Bathyarchaeia archaeon | reverse complement strand
GTGCTCTTCCGATCTAGAACTGTATTTGTGGACCCTCCGAGGGCTGCGTCTACCATTATCGCATTCTCAAAGGCCTCCCGTGTTAGGATGGTGGAAGGTCTTATGTCTTCTTTGACAAGTTGTACCACCCTTTCTCCACTTAACTGTGCTATTCTTATCTTTGATGAGCTGACGGCAGCAGCCGTTGCGCAGCCTGGAAGGGATAAACCCATCGCCTCTGTTAGGCAGGCCATAGTATTAGCTGTGAACATACCGTTACAGGAACCGCAGGTGGGGCAGGATATCTGCTCGTATCTTTCCAGTTCCTCTTTTGATATCTTCCCGGTTAGGAATTCTCCTATTGCCTCGAACATGGATTGGACTCCTAGTTTTTTCCCGTTGTCTACTCCACTCAGCATGGGTCCTCCAGTCACTACTATAGCTGGGACGTCCAATCTTGCCAGTGCCATCAGCATTCCCGGCGTTATTTTATCGCAGCTAGTTAACATCACTACGCCGTCGAACCTATGTGCTTGGACCATGATCTCTATGGAGTCGGCTATGAGGTCTCTGGAGGGTAGAGAGTACTTCATACCTTCATGTCCCATGGCTAACCCATCGCAAACCGCGACGGTGTTAAACTCGAAAGGTACACCTCCAGCGGCTCGGACTCCTGCCGCTACAGCCCTCGCTAATTTATCGAGGTGCATATGACCAGGGACAATAGTTGTGTAGCTATTTGATATGCCTATGAAAGGTTTGTCAAGGTCTCCGGAGGTTACTCCTAGAGCGTAGAGTAAGGCCCTATGAGGGGCTCGCTCTAATCCCTTCTTTATAGCATCACTTCTCAAATAGGACGCCATCCCTCAAGTTAACTCGCGAACCTTTTACCAAAAAGATTCACTACATACTTATACCATTTTCTGAAAGTTATTAATCCCTCCCCTCTCTCATTAAAACTTCCAGATAGCCCCTCTATTTGAAGTCTAATATGGAGTATTTCTTACAGCATATTTTCTTCTGAAATTAAAGTTAGAATCCAGTTTTGAGAAAAACGTTTATATGTGGGTAGGTTATTAGGGGAAGTTTCGAGGAGCAGAAAATGGGGTATTGTTTTATTTAACAAGTTCCCAAAAAACATCTATTTTCTAGATACTACACTCAGAGATGGTGAACAGGCTCCCGGTGTTTCTTTAACTCCCGATGACAAGTTGAGAATAGCTAAGCGTCTAGACAGTTTAGGTGTTGATGTTATAGAAGCTGGATTTGCTGCTGTCTCCGAAGGAGAGATGGAGGCTATAAGGAGAATCTCGGAGGCTGGCTTAAGAGCTCAAATAGCAAGTTGTTCTAGAGGACTTAAAAAGGATATTGACGCTGTTACCGAAAGCGGCGCCGATTACATCCACCTTGTAATTCCCACATCCGACATCCATCTTCGATATAAACTTAAAAAGAGCAGAGAAGAAATTTTGAAGATTACAAAAGAATCGGTTAAGTACGCTAAGGATCTCGGGCTCACCGTGGAACTATCAGCGGAAGACGCGACTAGGACAGAACTAGATTATCTCATCGAAGTCTTCGAGACAGGGGCATCAGTTGGCGTTGATAAGGTATGTCCCTGCGATACAGTGGGCATCATGACGCCGGAGAGAATCTTCGAGTTTTACAGTAAACTGAGAGAGGAACTACCAGACATCCCGATAAGCGTTCATTGCCATAACGACTTGGGAATGGCTACTGCCAATTCGCTTGCCGCCTTACGTGCAGGAGCAGAGGAAGTACATGTAACCGTTAATGGTCTCGGTGAGAGGGCTGGCAACGCCGCCCTAGAAGAAGTAGCAACAGCATTGAAAGTATTATATAAAACTGAAACTTCTATCAAGACAGAACTACTCTACGAAACTTCCAAGTTCGTCTCTAAACTCACCGGCGTTCCTATCCAACCTAACAAGGCGATTGTGGGAGAGAACGCCTTCGCCCACGAAGCTGGAATCCATACGCACGGGGTCCTACAGGAACCCTTAACCTATGAAGCCTTCAAGCCTGAACTCGTGGGGTTCAGAAGGAGAATTATGGTTGGGAAGCATGCAGGTCTACATGGACTCAAAGCTCTGATTTCTGAGATAGGATTGAAGCCAACTGATGAACAGTTGAAAGAGATATTTAACCGTGTGAAGCGGGTTGGAGATAAGGGGAAGATAGTGACCGACGCTGATTTATTGAAGATAGTAGAGACTGTAATGAATCTACCTAAGGTTAGACCTATAAAACTTGAAGAGATTACCGTAGTCACCGGAAACAGAGTGACACCCACCGCCTCTGTCAGATTAAAACTCGATAACAGAGAGTTAACGGAGGCCTCCACAGGCACGGGCCCAGTGGATGCTGCGATAAACGCAATCCGTAAGGCGGTGGCTGCAGTAGAACCTATCTCCTTAGAACAGTATAACGTGAAAGCCATTACTGGCGGGTCTGATGCTGTTGTTGAAGTGAACGTGAGACTTCGCAGAGGAGAGAGAGCCGCTACAGCTATGTCAGCCAATGAGGATATAGTCCTCGCAAGTGTTGAGGCAATGCTCAGCGGTATGGCAGTCCTCCTAAGCAGCTATAATCAAACAACCAAGAAGAGCAGCAAAAAGATTTTTAAGTGAGCAATGGGACCTCTATTAGGTTCAGAGGAGAAAACAGATGAGGGATCGTTTCCTTCAAACAGTCTATCGTCGCTGAGGAATCTACGTCTATAAACGCATTAGGCACCAGAGAATTTTACTATCAAAGAAGAAACCGAGAATTTGTTAGTATGGTTTTAATGGAAATAGGAGGTGTTCTATAGTGGTTGAGATGACGGGTGCGCAGGCTCTAATCGAAGCTTTACGCCGTCAAAAGGTCGATGTAATATTCGGGATTCCAGGAGGAGCTACATTACCAATCTACGACGTCCTATACGATTCTGATATAAGGCATGTTCTCGCTAAACACGAGCAGTGTGCTGCACATATGGCAGATGGCTACGCTCGAGCGAGTGGTAGAGTAGGCGTTTGCATGGCAACCTCTGGTCCTGGAGCGACTAACTTGGTGACTGGAATAGCAAATGCCTATATGGACTCCGTTCCTCTAGTGGCCTTCACTGGACAGGTTCCTAGGAACATGATCGGAAAGGACGCTTTCCAAGAAGCCGATATCATAGGCATGACGACACCGATAACGAAGCATACCTTCCAGGTGAGTAAGGCTTCAGATATTCCTTCGATAGTAAAGAAGGCCTTCTACTTAGCTACAACCGGCAGGCCAGGTCCTGTTCTAGTGGATCTTCCGAAGGATACCCAGATGGAATCGGGAGAAATGAACTTCGACTGTGAAGCTAAAATTCGCGGTTACAAACCGAACTATGATCCGCATCCGATTCAAATAAAGAAAGCCGCAGAGCTACTGGTTAATTCTGAAAGACCTTTCATACTCGCCGGCGGAGGAGTTATGATAGCGAATGCTTGTGAGGAACTCCGCACGTTAGCTGAGATGCTAGGTGCAGCTGTTTCAACATCCCTTATGGGAAAAGGCTGCTTCCCCGAGAATCATCCCCTCTTCGCTGGGGGCATAGGTATGCATGGAGCCCGGGAAGCTCACCAGTTGATTATGGAAGCAGATGTGCTCCTATGTGTCGGACTACGCTTCTCAGATAGAACAACCGGAAAAATAGACGAGTTTTGCCCGGAAGCGAAGATCATACACATCGACATAGATGCCGCCGAGATCAACAAGAACGTCATAGTGGACCTCCCCATCGTAGCCGATGCTAAAAAGGCTCTAAAGGCGCTGATTAATGCTTTGATACAGAAGAGTAAACATAAGAGAACTGCTTGGACTCAACGGATAGAGCAAGCTAAAAAGGAATTGAGGTATGAACCCAAGAGTCAGGGGGAACTTAGCCCTCCGAAGCTTATACTGAAGCTGAGGAAGCTACTTCCCCGCGATGCCATAGTGACTACAGAGGTAGGCCAGAACCAGATGTGGGCGCGATTATACTTCGAGACTTATATGCCGAGGACCTTCATAAGTTCCGGAGGGCTCGGCACCATGGGCTTCGGTTTCCCAGCCTCCCTCGGCGCTAAAGTCGCCTGTCCAGATAGGGTAGTTGTGGACATTGCAGGAGACGGAAGTTTCATAATGACCGGGCAAGATATGGCTACGTCAGTACTAGAGAAGATACCAGTCACCGTCATAATCCTAAACAACACCATGCTCGGTATGGTAGCCCAATGGCAGAGACTCTTCTACGGACGCAGATATTCAGAGACGGAACTAGGGGGCATTCCAGACTTTGTTAAATGGGCAGAAGCCTTCGGAGCATTAGGTGTGCGCGTAGGATCGATGGAGGAGTTTGAAGAAGCCGTTAAGAAGGCTATTAAAAGCGATGTTACAACGGTTATCGATGTGCCGATATCTCCTGAGGAGAACGTCTTCCCCATGGTTCCCGCTGGAAAGGCGATAAAAGACATAATCGTGGAGCAATGAGAAATGAATGATAAGGAAAGTTTCATTATAGCTGCGATTGTCGAGAATAAACCGGGTGTTCTCTATCACGTTTCCAATATGTTCCGGCGTAGAGGCTTCAACATAGACAGCATCACAGTTGGTCCATTAGAGAGAAGCGACTTGGCCCGTATGACGATAACAGTCATCGGCGATGAAAAGATTATAGACCAAGTTGTAAAGCAGATGAACAAACTGATTGATGTGATAAAGGTGAGCATTCTGGATCCGAAGAAATCCGTGATAAGGGAGATGGCTCTAGTCAAAGTTCACGCTTCAGAGTCGAAGACTAGATCGGATATAATAAACTATGCGGATGTCTTCAGGGCTCGTGTGGTCGATGTGTCTTCTGATTCTATGATGATAGAAATAACGGGGGATTCGGAAAAAATAAATGCCTTTATCGACTTAGTGAAACCCTTCGGTATAAAAGAGATAGCTAGAACTGGAATAACAGCCCTTGTGAGGGGGCCTAAACCTATAGAAGTGAAGGAGGTGAGATAGGTGGCGAAAGTGTATTACGATTCCGACGTGACCTTAGACCCGATAAAAGAGAAGACCATCGCGGTTATAGGATATGGCAATCAAGGGAGAGCGCAAGCTCTTAATTTACGTGATTCTGGACTGGAAGTGATCCTGGGATTAAGACCCGGAGGGAGGTCCTGGAAACTAGCGAAAGAAGAGGGCTTTGAAGTTTACGCGATAAGTAAAGCTGCTGAAAGAGCGGATCTTATACACATACTCATACCTGACATGGCCCAACCAGAGGTCTACTCGAAGGAGATAGCGCAGCATATGAAGGTAGGGAAGACCCTCGGCTTCTCCCACGGCTTCAATATTCACTTTAAACTGATAGTTCCCCCTAAAGATGTGGACGTGATTATGGTTGCTCCGAAGAGCCCTGGGTTACGCTTAAGAGAGACTTATGTAAGCGGCTCCGGGGTTCCCTCTCTGATAGCGGTCTACCAAGATGCCTCTGGGAGAGCTAAGGAGACCGCCCTGGCGATAGCTAAGGGTATCGGAAGCACTCGCGTGGGAGTTCTAGAGACGACCTTCAAGGACGAAACTGAAAGCGATCTGATAGGGGAACAGACCGTACTCGTCGGCGGCCTCATGGAACTCATAAAGAACGGGTTTGAAGTCCTAGTTGAAGCAGGATATCCGCCTGAGCTAGCCTACTTCGAAGCCTGCAACGAAGCGAAATTAATCATGGACTTGATCTACACAAGTGGAATCACCGGTATGCTAAAGGCTGTTTCTGACACCGCGAAATACGGCGGGTTAACGGTAGGTCCAAAGGTTATCGACGGCCATGTCAAGGAGAATATGCGGAAGGTAGTGGAGTACGTCCAGAGTGGAAAGTTCGCTGAGGAATGGATTGCAGAGAGCAGATCTGGAGCCGCCAAGTTAAAGGCTCTAATGGAAGAAATGAATGAGCATCAATTAGAGAAGGTTGGGCGTTTCATAAGGAAGACCGCCGGCTTAGAGAAATGAATATTGCAGAAAAGATACTGGCTAGAGCTTCTGGAAGAGAGGATGTTGAACCAGGAGAGATCGTTGAGGCAGAGATAGACGCCGCCATGGTGAACGACATCACCGGCCCCCTCACTGTAAAGGCCTTCAAGGACATGAGCGCAGAGAAAGTCTGGGACAGGGAACGTGTAGTTATAGTTTTAGACCACCAGGTTCCCGCTGACTCCATCAACTCTGCAGAGTTACACTTGACTATGCGACGGTTTGCAAGGGAGCAGGATCTACCGTATTTTTATGATGTGGGTGAGGGAGGAGTGTGTCATCAAGTTATGCCCGAGAAGGGGCATGTATCTCCGGGAGACTTGATAGTCGGTGCTGACTCTCACACTTGCACTTACGGTGCCTTCGGCGCCTTCGCTACTGGGATAGGCTCAACGGAGATGGCTGCCGTATTCGCCACTGGTAAGCTCTGGTTTAAGGTTCCAGAATCCTATAAGATCCATGTCTCAGGTAAGTTCAGAGACCTTGTTACGGCTAAAGATTTGGCTCTGAAACTCGTCGGAGAGATAGGGGCAGATGGAGCAATCTATAAAGCCCTCGAAATCGGCGGTCCAACCATTAAAGAGCTCAGCGTCTCTGGGCGCATGACTTTATGTAACATGGCTGTGGAGATGGGTGCCAAAACCGGAATCGTAGAGCCAGACGAGAAGACCCTGAAGTTCCTCCAAGGCAGGACGAGAAAGCCTCCTAGGATCTTCAAAAGCGATGCAGACGCTGAATACGAGGAAACCTTCAATTTTGAAGTCGACACTCTAGAACCTCAAGTAGCAGTTCCCTACTCCGTCGACAACGTGAAACCCGTCTCGGAGGTCGGAGACGTAGAGGTGGATCAAGCCTTCCTAGGCTCCTGCACCAACGGGCGTTTAGAAGACCTTAGAATGGCTGCTTCCATCTTGAAAGGAAGGCGGGTGAAGAAGTATGTCCGTATGCTAGTTGTCCCCGCCTCCCAGGAGGTTTACCTCCAGGCTTTAAGGGAGGGCTTAGTCGAGATATTTGTGGAGGCTGGGGCCTACTTCTGCGATCCAACCTGCGGAGCCTGCTTCGGCGGTCAATGCGGAGTATTAGGAGATGGAGAGGTCTGCATCAGTTCCTCGAACAGGAATTTCGTTGGGAGAATGGGAAGTCCAAAGTCTCGCGTATATCTGGCTTCTCCAGCAACTGTGGCAGCCTCAGCATTGACCGGCAAGATTACAGACCCTCGAAGTGTTGGAGGCGGAAGCGGATGAAAGTCACGGGTAAAGCGGTCAAATTTGGAGATAATGTGGACACCGACGTTATCATCCCCAGTAAGTATCTAGTCTACACGGACCCCGCGAAGCTTGGGGAGCATGCTATGGAAGGCGTAGACCCCGACTTCTCTAGGAAATCTAGAGAGGGCGCAGTGATAGTGGCTGGGAGGAACTTCGGTTGCGGATCGAGCCGGGAGCAGGCGCCTATAGCCCTCAAGAACTCCCATGTTAAGTGTGTCCTGGCGGAGTCTTTTGCGCGGATCTTCTTCCGTAACGCGATAAATGTTGGGCTTCCAGTTTTGGAGTGTAAGGGGCTCTCGGAGAAGATCGAGGAAGGAGATATGGTGACGGTTGAGTTGGAAACAGGGAGGGTAGAGGTTCCCTCCAAGGGCATAGTTCTCTACGGAACTCGCATACCTAAGTTCATATTGGAGATACTCTTAGATGGAGGGTTAGTGGAACATATTAGGAAGAGGAGGGTCTCAAGATAAGTGGTTATAAAGTCGCTCTTATTCCCGGCGACGGTATAGGTCCGGAACTCACTGAAGCTACCATGAAAGTTCTCCAAAGTGTTCAGGACAAATTCGATCTAAACCTCGACTTCAGATGGGTTGAAGCGGGAGATGCCTGCTTAAAACGGAGAGGGGCGGCTCTCCCCGAGGACACTCTAAGAATCATTAAGGATTCAGACGTCTGCCTTAAGGGTCCTGTTGGCGAGACCGCTGCAGAAGTTATCGTGAGATTAAGGTTAATCTTCGATTTATACGCCAATATACGACCGATAAAGTCCTATCCTTCAGTTCCCTGTTTAAGACCAGATATAGACTTGGTCTTCGTAAGGGAGAACACAGAAGACGTTTACCGCGGTATAGAATTCTCCGTGGACGACTCAGCCTTCTGCATGAGAGTGATTACTCGGAAAGGATGTGAAAGGATTGCGAGGAAGGCTTTCGAGACCGCCCTGAGGAGGAATAAGGATCTCCAGGTGACGGCTGTGCATAAGGCTAACGTCATGAAGGTTACGGATGGTCTCTTCAGGGATGTATGTAGGGAAGTAGCGAAGTCCTATCCTCAAGTGACCCTCGAGGAACAGTATGTGGACGCCATGGCCATGCGCTTGGTGAAGCAACCTGAAAGATTCGACGTAATC
>CAZOCN010000029.1:0-14318 GCA_964578315.1 uncultured Candidatus Bathyarchaeia archaeon | reverse complement strand
TCCCGAAACATCGCATGCCCATAGGGGATGATTTTTAATCATCTGCTTCATGCAGTAACTGAGCGTTAACGGCTTCGTCTTCTCCTCAGCCATCTCTATAATTCGGAATATTATAGGGTTCAAAAGGAAGATTCCGGTATCGACTCCATTCCAGATGAGGATTCTTTTTCCTATATCTTTGATGTATCCGTCTTCTCCAACTAGAACTTTGGTAGCTTCTTCTTTTTTATGGATGTATAACGGGTCTCTGTCTACACAGAGGAGCGGACTCTTGTCGCTTTCTTTTAGGGCTTTCCTTACCATGCTGGCGTCAAAGAGGTGATCAGCCATGGAGACGATGAAAATCTCATCCTCTCCTATGTATTTCTCCGCGGCTTTCAGTGAGGTGGCGTTACCTCGTTCGTAGAAGGGGTTGTAAGCGTATCTTATCTTCACATCTAATCTCCAGCCGTCGTGGAAATATCTCTGAATAGCGTTTCCTTTGTATCCAGTGACGAGGATGAAGTCTTCAACGCCAGCCTCTCTGAGTGCGTTTATGACGTGTTCTAGGAGAGGCTTACCTGAAAGGCGAATTAGCGCCTTCGGTTGCCTATCAGTTAAAGGTGTAAGCCGCTCTCCCCTCCCAGCGGCGAGGATTACTGCCTTCAAGGTCATCATCTCCGATAAAGGGAAGTAATTCGTGAGGAAGCCGATGAGTAAAGAGATTACTGCTTATTTCTAATGTAATATTATTATTTAAACATCATCCTCTTTAATCTAAGCTTTAGTTTATCATTTTTATCATGATCCTGATGATTTCAGTTCGCTTTCAATGTCGTATATAGCCCCTCTATTTGGAGTCTAATATGTGCGCTAGGCGGAAATTCTTAATAGGTAATCGTCCTCAATGATTATTTAGTTGGAGGGTTGTTTACGGTTTATTGTAGTAAGTGTGATGCTGAGAATCCTGAGGATGCCTATTACTGTTTAAAGTGTGGTGCTCAGTTGAAGGTTGAGGAGCCGCCGATTAGGAAGGTTTATGAGAAAGAGAGGGAGGAGATGTGCTTCAGTGGTCCAAGAGGCTCCTTAGTGGGCTTGTTCTTTGGGACCCTGATTATCCTTGTCGGTCTCGTCCTTTTGTTGCAGCAGTATTACCCTTGGATAACTTGGGGGTCCGTCTGGCCTATATTCGCGATAGCCTTGGGCTTAATCATCATAATAGGTGCCCTAACGTCTAAACGTCGATAAGAAGGTTCTTGAATTAACAGGGTTTCTTACAGGATCTACAGATCTTCTCGTGAGTTGTCTTTGAGAGGTTTATACGTGTTAGAAGCCAGAAAACGCTGAGCATAACTACTAGCAGGTCTGTTGTTACGCTGTGAAGTCTGATGTCTATTCCCATTAAGATGAGAAGGAAGCTTGATGTGAAATAGGCGTTTAGTAGAAAGCGGAGTCCTCTCTTACTTGTGTTTAACATGGAATAGTGTAGGAGGGTGAGTAAGATGCCTACGGAGCCTATTCCAACTAAGACGCTTGCTTCGTTGACTCTAAAATCACCATAAAAGTAGGAGACAGCTCCTAGGATGGCAAATATAGCGCCGGTGAGCAGTCCGAAACAGCCTACACAGAAGGATTTATCGCCTACACTCCACTCGTGGGTAGAGAAACCCTCACAGAATGGGTGGTGCCCATGGGTTATCTTAAACCCTAAAAGGATAGAGTATCTCCTCGTTTCATCTTCACCTTTTCCCCAATTTCTTGAAAGATGTTTCGTTTGGATTAGGCTGGAACATTCCTGGGGAAAGAAGACGGCTACTATTCCAAGTAGGTTCAAGGCTATGAAGAGGGAACCTATGATTGGTCGGTATTTCTCTGCGTTCTCTATGGTTGTTACAGGCATTAATGAGAGGGATAGAACTATGAATACTCCAACGATTGAGACCGTTATCATGAACCATGGGAGAAAATCTAGGTTTTTACTCTCTTTCATCTAGACAGCTCTTCTCAACTGGTTCAATAGACTCTGTTTTAGTAGGTATCTGTAAGTTCGTCTCTTCAATTTATTCCGAGAGAATAGGGCGCTCAGCCTCCTCCCCAAGGATCCGTAGAAATCCTTGTAACAAGTGTAGAGTTCCTCTTGAATTTCTTTTCTTGTTAAAGTCTCAGTTGGCATTACGGAGTGGACCATGTCATAATTCGCCCAGTTCCAATCCTCTATCCATCCCTTCTCCTTCGCCTCCTTATAGAGTTCTGTGCCGGGGAAGGGAGTCAAGATCATAAAGATAGCTAGGTCTGGGTCCAAGTGGTTCGCGAACTCTCTCAGTTCAGAGATGGACTTTGCGGTGTCTCTTCGTTCACCTATGATGAAGGTGGCTTGGGCGAAGATGTCGTTTTCCTTGAGCAATTTAACCGCTTCAAAGGACTCTCTTAGAGCAATCTTCTTATTAAACGCTTCAAGAGTTGCCTCATCATGCCTCTCAACTCCAAGCAGTATCCACATATTACCAGCCTTCCGCATCTTCGGAAGTAGATCTTTATTCCTTACTATGTCATCGCAACGGGCTTGAGTGAACCAGGTTACATCCTTCAATGTATCTCTCTTCAAAATTTCATCACAGAGCTCTCGTCCTCGTCTACCGAAATTGAAGTTATCGTCTGTCAGCCAGAAGAACTTGACGCCGTAATTCTGATGGCAGTATTCCATCTCGTCTACTATTCTCTTCGCCGATTTCGTCCTCCACTTTCCACCCCAGTAACTCCACTGACTACAGAAGGTGCACCTATGGGGGCATCCTCTGGAGCCCTCGATAAGAGCGTATCCAGCCTCTCGACCAGCCATCATCGCGAAATGATACTTGCCTATGAGATCCTCTATGAAATGATAACCTGGGAAAGGGAGGTCGTCTAGGTCTTTTATGAGTGGACGCGGTGGGTTATGCCTTACCTCTTCCTTATCCTTATAGGAGATGCCTTTAACCGTTGAAAGACTCTTCTCTTCTATTAACGCCTTTACTACTTCAACTAGGGTCTCTTCTCCCTCCCCGCGAACTATGATATCTATCTGACTGTACGCCTCCAAGCTCTCCTGAGCCATAGCCGTGAAATGCTGCCCTCCGGTAATCGTGACTATATCCGGGTTAATTTTCTTAGCTGTACCCAAGGCTCTGAGTGTAGTATACGTGTTACAAGTAGCGAGACCACTAGAAGCCACAACATCTGGTTGTGTCCTCTCAATATATTTTTCTAGTCCTTTCCAGTCAACTCCCGATGCTTGGCAGTCGAGTACATCAATATCAACATCCTCAACCTCCCTCTCTAGGAAAGCTGCTAATTGCAGTATCCCGAGGGGAGGGGGAAGGTACTCTCCCATAACAAACCAGAATTCCTTAGGGGGCTCAACAAACAATACTCTCATACTGGGATACCCTGCTCAAATACTCCTCTTTCTTCGAGTCCACAGAACCATGGTGGGCTCCCATCCTTTTAGGATTTACCCCTTCTCAAGGCAAAAACCCTAAAGGTCAAGGTCAGAGCGACACCAGAACCCTCCTAGTTCGATCTTCTATGAACTCTAGTCCTGAGATAGAAGAGAACGCCTGTAAAGTCTAAGGTTAAAAAAATCCTGGCCATTCGCCGAGGCAGAATTAATCTAAAAATCAGGATTCTAGACTCCAGCTCTCTTTTTCGAAGCAGACTATATTAAATCCAGAAGCTCCTTTAACGTTTCAATTCTCGCATCCGGCTCCTCGTACGCTGACCCTTCTGGTTTATCCACCCAGTCTTGAGGGGAGGATATGGCACTCTTTATGAGGATAGTACGCAAGCCTATTCTTTTAGGCCAGTATACATCAGGTCTTGGCTTATCTCCTATCATAACAAACTCTGAGGGTGTAGAATGGGGAAAGTTGGAGAGGCACTTCATCCAGAAGCCTTTCTCACTTTTCAAATTTTTTAGGTCACAAGAGAAGAAGGTTCTTTTGAAGTATTTGATCAAATCCAGCCTCCTTATGACTTCCTTCGCCACGCCCACCGTATCGGAGCAGAGACTCAAGTCATATCGTTCCTTAAGCTTCTCAAGGACACTAATGGCATCCTCCCTAAGTCTAACATAGGAGGAGTATATCCGGAAAGCGGCATCGGTCACACCCTCCACATCTTGAACCTCGTAGATACCTCGGATATACGCTTCAAAGGTTAACTCTCCCCGAGCCACCCTCCTTAATCCTTCCATCGTAACTCTGGCTTCACCCCGCCTTCTCAGTTTGAGCTCCCCCTCAAGAATACTGCCCCAATCTGGGTATGTTCCAACCACCAGAGTGCCGTTAAGGTCTAGAAGTACATGTTTCACTGTCTCCAAATTTTCAATCATCTCCAGTTGGTCTGAGGAGCCGGATTCACCCTGTGTCATCTTTCCACATCAAATACTATCTTCACTGCGGCGCGGTACTCCACGATCTTGTCACCCTCAACTTCCCCTATAAGCTGCTTCACATAGACTCTTCGAATATGACGGACGGACTTTGCAGTCTCCTTAACTGTATTCTCCACAGCCTCTTGCCAGCCTTTATTCGATATGCCAACAATCTCTATAACCTTCGCAACAGGCAATACTCCTTTCACCTCCAAAACTTAAGTTATAGTGATCAGCCTTTTTAACTTCCTTTCGTAGAAGTCTGAGAGATATATTCTTAACATTCAAATTATTTCTTCATGAATAGATATTTCCAGTATTAGACTCTCCAGTAGGCGGGTCAGAGTTTTCCTCCTCAGCCTTCGTCTTCCTGTTCAATATCGCTTTCAGTATGCTCCTCAGCATCTTCATGTCAGAGGCGTTGACGATGGGTATCTGCATTCCCTTACCTACTTCGTAAACTCTCTCATACTTTGGGAGTTTTGCGTAACAGACGTGGCTCACAGGAATTTCCTTCTTCTCTATCTCATGTTCGAAGGACTTCTCATACACTTCAACGCATAGCAGATAACCGTCTACCCAGAAAAGACGATTCATCCCGTAAGTTACAGCGCACCAAGCAAGATTCTCAATGGACCTCTCGTCGATACCTAACAAAACCAACCTCTTCGTTGGAACCACTCTAACATCAAAGTCAACCATTCACCCACGCCTTCCAAGTTTTCACTCCTTAAACAGACTCGTAAAGCTCTTCACGATTCTCTCTGAAATTGTTTTCGGATTTCTTCCATGAACGCATCAAGAACGAATTTTCAAAAAGAAAAATTTTCCAATCCAATTAAGGAGAAAACTTACTGGGAAAAATTTTACCTATCACCCTTTTAGCTTCAGCGATCGTCTCTCTTTTAATTGAGAACTTGATCTTCTTCTCTGGATAGTTCTGAACATTAAATTCTAATGTGGTTGATAGAAGACCCTTCTTTATGGTGACTGAGACGATATTATCGTAGTTTATCTCAATATTCGCTCTGTGCATGGTCAAAATTTCGTCAGGAGTCCTATTCCTGAAGGCCTTTCTTCTTGTATCTATTAACTTTATTGACCGCGTCTTAGCCTTTTGAGCTGCTAGGGCTCCCCCTATAAACATGATAGTTAAGGGGTTCAAGTTCATGTATATGTCGCTCAGGTCAGAATGGTGGAGGACTATGGCGGCTATAACCCTCTTCTTGGTGAAGAAGAGATCATAAATAGTATCAGTTGTTCCTCCAGTCAAGCCTTCTAAGACTTCCACTATCTCCTCCAATTAGGACATCTCTCTTTCCAATCCAGTGGACTTACCTCTGCGCTACAATTATTATTTTGGAGAGTCTCTTATTACTTCTTCTATCCTCGCTAGTTAGGGTATGAGAGGGAATATCTCAGCTTCTACGTAACGGAGGTATTCTTGGGGTGTAGCCTTATCGAACATAACCACATTTCCGTTCCTCGTTACACCCACCACATGCCCGTACTTTTTGGACGTGGCAACAATATACCAGAGGTTCCCCTTAGAGGCGTAGTCCCCGTAAAGGTTCGCCTCGATAAGGTCAGGTCCATAGAGGGAGATTTTCTCAATATTCGCGTATCCCATTCCCTCAAAGAAAGTGACTTTAGTCCCTCTCGGGTTCTCCTCATGGAACTCCTTCAAGGCATCTGGAGGGATATCCACCTCTCCTATTAAGCCTGTCCTACCGAACAATATACGACTGAACTCATTGGCTATTCTCTTCGCTGCCCATTTCTCCTGGAGGATCGTGAGAAGAACATCGTTCTTACGGGCTGTAAAGCTGAAGACAGTCTCAGTCGTCTTGGGAACAGGAACTTGTTCACCACGATAATAGACGAAAATCACGGAATCTTGAGAGTATAATCCTGAAATTCGATATTCTTCCTCAATTATGTTCGTTATCTCAGTAACTAACTCAAACTCTTTAGAGCCTACAACGAAATTCTCAGTCAGCCGGTAACCCTTTAGGGTTCTAGCCAACGTCTTGAAACCAATTACTTCCCTTAATTTGAATATCTTCCCTGGTAACACCATAAACTACAGCGCTCCCGCGGTCACCTAAATAGGCTAGGTAATCTTGGTTTTTGAAAGCTTTAATTATTTTCGTTGATACTAAAGAGTAGGCAAAACGGTGAAGTTAGGATGCAGGTGAAGTTAGAAGAGAAGAGACTTTACGGTTTCGCTGGAAGAATTCTCAGGGTGAACTTGACTACGGGGAAGATCTGGAAAGAGAAGATGGATGAGGCTACTCGCCGGAGCTATGTGGGCGGGAGGGGGTTCGCCGCAAAGGTTCTCTTCGAAGAGCTTGAACCTGGAATAGACCCCCTTGGACCGGAGAATAAGCTAGTTGTCGCCGTAGGTCCTACTACAGGAGCTAGATTCCCTGGAAATGCGCGGTATGGAATTTTCGCCAAGTCTCCTCTCACCGGCATCTGGGGAGAAGGCCATGCAGCAGGATACTTCGGACCGGAATTGAAGTTTGCAGGCTTCGATGCCATAATCATTGAGGGAGCTTCTAAAGACCCTGTCTACCTCTTTGTCCGTGATGGAGAAGCAGAGATCAGAGATGCCTCTCGTTTATGGGGGAAGGTCACTGGTGAGGTTCAAGAGGCGATTAGAAAAGAAGTTGAGGATATGAAGACGAAGGTGGCGGCTATTGGTCCCGGAGGGGAGAACCTCGTAAGGTTTGCTTGTGTGATCAGTGATTTAAAGAATGCAGTGGGAAGGTGCGGTATGGGGGCAGTAATGGGGTCAAAGAAGCTGAAAGCCATCGCTGTTAGGGGAACAGGCATAGTGAACATCGCTGATAAGAATCGGTTTGTAGAGCTTGCAAGGAAGGCAGTGAAGGAGTCTTGGGAGGGCTGGGGAAAGAATCTGAGGGCTAATGGCACCGGGAGGGTCCTCGACGATCTAGACGGCACTGGTAGGCTCCCAACAAAGCACTTCCAAAGATGTACCTTCGAGGGGACGGAGAAGATCACCGGCGAGACCATGTCGAAGGAGATACTCGTCAAGGCTTGGCCGTGTTTCGGGTGTAGTGTAGGCTGTAAGAGGATAGTTCAGGCAAAGGAACCCTACGAAGTGGACCCGGCCTATGGAGGACCAGAATACGAAACCCTAGCCTCCTTCGGCTCCACACTTCTAAACGACAATCTAGTCTCTATCGCTAAGGCTAACGAGCTCTGTAACAAATACACCCTCGACACGATCTCTACTGGAATGGTAATTGGATTCGCCATGGAATGTTACGAAAGGGGCCTCCTAACGAAGGAAGATACTGATGGTCTCGACCTCAAATGGGGCAACTATCCAGTAGTAATCAAACTTATTGAGAAGATCGCCTATCGTGACGGTTTTGGGAATCTATTAGCTGAAGGGGAGTTGGGAGCCGCAAAGAAGATTGGGAAGGGGGCGGAGAAATTCGCTATGGTTGTAAAGGGGATGGAGATGCCGATGCATGAACCTAGGGGGAAGAAGGGTGTAGGCTTGTCCTACGCCACCTCAAATAGAGGCGCCTGTCACCTACAGGTTCCACACGACGACACTTACGAGAATAATCTGGCCCCTGAAATAGGCTTAGATGAGAGGTTCCCAGCGGAAAAACGTTACAGAACCTACTATGGACCAGAGAAAGCCAAGATAGTCAAGATAGGACAAGATCTCTGGGCGGCCTACGACACCTTCGAAATCTGTAAGTTCACACCTTACCCAGCTGGAATATCTATTACAACACTTACCAACCTCATATCCTCCGTCGTTGGATACGAGGTTACACCTACAGAATTAACCCTCATAGGTGAACGCGCCTTCAACCTATGTAGGGCCTTCAATGTCCGTGAGGGAATAAGGCGGAAGGATGACCGCCTACCAGAGAGGATGATGGAGCCTATGCCCGACGGTCTCCTTAAAGGGGAAGGCTTCACTAAAGAGGGATGGAAGAAGTATCTAGACGCCTACTATGAGTATAGAGGCTGGAGCAAGGAGACGGGAATCCCAAAGGAGGAAACCCTCAACAGACTAGGCCTCGACTTTGCAGCTTCAGAGCTGAAAAGATTGGGAATATCGATGGAATGAAGCGCACCAATAATTAGTTTCAGGAACCGACCGGTTTGATCGAAGTAGAGATCAAGATCCCCATAAAGGATCTATCGAAATTACGTGATCGACTTAGGAAGTTGGGCGCCCACTTTCAGGGGAGCCATAGAGAAATCGATGAATACTACAACCATCCCTGCCGTGACTTCACAGAGACAGACGAAGCCCTGAGAATAAGATGTACAGACAACGATCTCTACCATTTAACATATAAGGGACCTAAATTTCGTCCAAGAACCAAAACACGCCTAGAAGTCCATACACCAGTGAAGAACGGGGAGGAGGTGACGGAGATACTAGAGAAGCTCGGTTTCTCCAAGGTCGCCACGGTAAAGAAGATTAGGGAATGGTGGGAATTGGAGGGCTTCATGGTCTTCTTAGACGAAGTGGAAGACCTCGGGAACTTCGTTGAAGTAGAACTAGAGGTAGCTTTTAAAGATAGACTTGAAGAGGCGGAAGAGAGGCTCTTCAAACTTCTAACTAAACTGGACGTCGACAGGGCCTCCGCTATAAGGAAATCCTATCTGGAACTTATACTCGAGAAGCAGTAGAGCTATCTTACTTCCCTATTTCTCAGAGATACTTTAATAGAATCGAGTTATGGTATATTTATGAATCTGTCTTCCCCAGTAAAACTCCAGAAACGTGAAGTTGAATGAGTAGGCCGTCGACGGAAGATTGGCATAGCCTTCCAGTAGAAGAGGTATTTAGAAAGCTAGAGTCTAATCCAGACGGACTAACCAGTGAAGAAGCCAGAAGGCGCCTGGAACAATTCGGCTTCAACGAGCTGGTAGAGAGGCGGGGAATCTCAATTTTAGAGATATTCCTCAGTCAATTCAAGGATATATTCGTCATCATGCTACTCATCGCAATTCTAGTTTCCTTTATCGTTGGAGAGTTAGGCGACGCCGTAACGATCCTAGCCATAGTAATCCTGAACTCCGTTGTAGGTTTCGTCCAGAATTATAGGTCTGAGAAAGCCCTAGAAGCAATGAAAAAGCTAGCCGCTCCTAAAGCTAGACTTCTAAGAAATGGAATAGAGACTATAATACCCGCGAGGGAAGTGGTTCCCGGCGACATCCTACTACTAGAAGCAGGCGATGCTATACCCGCTGACGCAAGGGTCTTCGAGAATATAGAACTAAAAACTGACGAGGCAGTCCTCACCGGCGAATCAATACCAGTCACCAAAAAATCAGTCGTTCTAGACAGAGAGACGCCATTATCGGAAAGAGTAAATATGGTCTATATGTCCACTCACGTCGTTTACGGGAGAGGCAAAGCAGTCGTTACTTCAACTGGCATGAGAACGGAGTTCGGTAAGATAGCAGAGATGGTCCAAGAAGCCCCAAGAGAAGAGCCGCCTTTGAAGATAAAACTCGAAAGGTTCGCCAAGAAGATCGCTATAATAATAGTAGTGGCCTGCGCTGGAATATTCCTCCTCGGATACTTCAGGGGTGAACCCCTACTAGACTCCTTCATCATAGCCGTTGCGTTAGCAGTCTCAGCGGTTCCAGAAGGACTACCCACCATAGTCACCGTTACACTAGCTCTCGGAGCAAGAGAACTAGCAAGAAACAACGCCATCATAAGAAGACTAAGTTCAGTGGAGACCCTCGGCTCTACCACAGTGATCTGCTCCGATAAAACCGGAACTATAACCAAAGGAGAGATGACCGTACGCAAGATATTCCTCACCGGTCGTAAAGTCGAAGTTACAGGGTCCGGCTACAAACCAGAAGGAGGTTTCTACCAAGGAGAAGAGAAGGTGGACCCCCTAGAGGACAGGGACTTGAGTCTACTCTTGAGGATAGGGGCCCTCTGCAACAACTCCAAACTCCTCAGCGGAACCTCTTGGAAGATTATCGGAGATCCGACGGAGGGCGCGTTGATAGTGGCTGCTGAGAAAGGAGGCTTAAACGTGGAGAAGTTGAATAAGGACTACCCTCGAGTCGCGGAGTTACCCTTTAGTTCCGAGAGGAAGATGATGACCACAATTCACCGAATGCCAGATGACAAACTTGTAGCTTATGTTAAGGGCGCCGTCGAAGTGCTCTTAGATAAGAGTGCGATGATCCTCGGTGAAGATGGACCTAAACCCCTCACAGAAGCTGATAAGGAAAGGATTCTAGAAGTCAACTCTGAGATGGCAAGCAACGCCCTCCGTGTACTAGGAATCGCCTACAGAGAGCTACCCCAAGAAGGGATTGAGTTAGTGGAGGAGAAAGTTGAGAGAAACCTCGTCTTCGTAGGCTTAACGGGGATGATCGACCCACCGAGAGAAGAAGTCATAGAAGCCACTCGCCTCTGCGAGAAGGCCGGAATAAAAGTAGTGATGATTACAGGAGATCACAAACTAACAGCCATGGCTGTAGCTAAAGAGATAGGCATTATGAAATCTAGTAAGGCTCTGACGGGCGCTGACCTCGACAATATGAGTGATGAAGAACTTGAAGAGGTAGTTGAGGACGTGTCGGTTTACGCCCGTGTTACGTCAGAACATAAGAACCGCATCGTGAAAGCCCTGAAGAATAAAGGAGAGATCGTTGCGATGACTGGAGACGGCGTGAACGACGCCCCAGCCCTCAAACGAGCAGATATAGGGATCGCAATGGGCATAACGGGGACTGACGTCACGAAGGAAGCAGCGGATATGGTGTTAGCCGACGATAACTTCGCAACAATAGTAAACGCGGTCGAGAGGGGAAGGATCATATATGATAATATTCGAAAGTTCTCCTTCTTCCTCATGCGCTGTAACTTTGATGAACTAGTCGTCATAAGCACCTTCGTTCTGGTTGGGCTTCCGGTTCCTCTGACAGCTGTTATGATCCTCTGGATCAACCTGATCACAGACGGTGGACCAGCCCTCGCCCTCAGCTTCGACCCGCCTCTAGAGGACGTAATGAGCCGCCCGCCCCGGAATCCGAAGGAAGGCATTTTACACGGGAAACTAGCCTCCATAATTGTATCCTTCGTCACCCAATATCTCGGAACGGTCTTCGTATTCAGTTGGGCCTATTTTATAATGGGCGAGCCCCTCGTGAAGGCTCAGACAATGGCCTTCCTCCAAGCCGTGATGAGGGAACTCATCATCGTATGGAACTGCCGATCCGAGAGGAAGAACGCCTTCAGACTAAGCTTCCTATCGAACAAGTTCCTCCTCTTCTCCGTAGTAGTCTCTCTCCTCTTATCATTAATGGTAATCTACCTACCTCCCATACAAGTCCTCTTTGGAACTGCCCCCCTCAATCTCAGCGAATTCGCGATAGTCTCAATGGTAGCCTGCTCCGGCTTTCTAATCCTCCCCGAAGTCTTCGCCAACAGAAAGATATGGAAATGGAGGTAACCACGCCTTCACGGAGCTACCTTCACATCTCATCTACTTTGTCTCCGTCTCGGATTTTACTGAAGATTTTGGGGTCGCCGACTATCTTCGCGAAGATATTTACTGGACTGATTAGTCTTCTATTCATCGTCTTCGCAAGTTCTGAAAAGGATAGGAGTAAAGTAAGTTCCATCAGACGTTGAGGTACAAGTCTAAACCTTAAATCTTTTTTACGTGAGAAGATCCACAAAATCGAAGTTAAAAAGTAACTTCACACACCCTCCTTCTCTTTTACTCAGTCCAATTTTTATTCGCTCAACTAAAAAGTAATCGAAATACATTTTACTTCACCATTCATTTCTAGGTGAGGGAGACATGGCGTACGCCTCTAAGAGAACTTCAACTTGCTCATCGGGATGACGAGAACAGCGTAAGAAAATGAAACATGAGCAAAGGCAGACATGGAACTGAGGCATCATAGAAATATTAATGTAATAAACCACAAAATTTAAATCGAAAGGAATAGTAAAAAGTTTCTAATGGAGATCAAAAATGTCTTTTAAAGGCATTCTACGTTTTTCTTCAAAGAAGGCTATTACTCGCATGCAGGCTATCGCTGTTGTGGTGATTATCGTTGTTGTGGCTATTATCGGCGGAGCTGCCTATTATTATACTACGTTACCACCTGCCCCTACTCCCACGCCCACTCCAACAGCTACTCCTACACCAACTCCAACCCCAACACCTACGGCTACTCCTACACCAACAGCTACCCCGACCCCAACACCGACGTCTACTCCCACTGAAAAAACGGTTACATTTACACAAATGGCAGCACATTGGTTCATATATGAAATGGGACCAGACCCGACATTTTTCGGAGGTGCATGGCCAGCATTCATACCGCTTATATATGATACTTTATTTGCCTTTGATCCCTACGCATTAGAAAAAGGAGAATTTAAGGTTGTACCTTGGGTGGCTGAGAGTTACACAGTCTCTGAGGACGGTTTAGTATACGATATAAAGATAAGACAGGGAATCAAATTCCACCATACTGGCAACCCGTTGACAGCATATGATGTAGAATATATGTTAAACAGGGCGTATTTCTGGCCAATAGAAAACGCTTATCCCCTAGACATTGTCAAAGCACAGGATCTTCCGATAATTATGTTCAAAGTGATTAACAGAACGGAAGTAATTAACGATTACGAGATTAAACTTTACATGAACAGTTTCTTCCCAGCCCTAACTGAATACCTAGCGTCTCCATGGTATGGTATCGTTGACTCTAAAGAAGTTGAAAAGCATGCTGTTATCGGTTCAGGGGGTTTAAGCGATCACGGTTATACTTGGCTGGGAAAACAATCGCCTGCTACCATCGACGCTGGATCCGGTCCATATATGGTAGAGAAGTTTATTCTGCTTCAGAAATACGATTTAATCAGGATCGATCCAAATGACTACTGGGGCGGTCCATCAGAACTGAACCTACCGATGCCTCAAATACATAGGATAACCATGTTAGCCATTATCGAGGACATTGACGCTCGTATGAAAATGATGCGCGGTGAGCTGAACATAGCTACAGACCTTCTCCCAGATACATATAACGCTCTCTCAAAACAACCTGGAATAAGTGCTACCTTGGGATTTGATAACAAATTGCAAGGATTGTGGTTCCACTGCTGGTCTGGTCCACTTAAGGACTGGCGTGTGAGGAAAGCTATAAAGATGGCCCTGGACTACGACTCCTATATCGAAAACATTATGCTAGGCACAGTGCATAAATGCGTGTCACCTTTATTCGTACCAGGCATACCTGGCTGGGAAAAAACAGCCGAGTATTATAAGGGCTCAGATTACGAAGGTGCAGCTAAATTATTAGATGACGCCGGGTATCCTGTAGGTCCAAATGGCTGGAGGTTCACGGTGGAAATAACGGTTCGGCCTGTTCCACGGTTTGGCTGTGATTATATTCCACTTGCCAGTGCTATAAAAGATACTCTAAAAAACATTAACATCGATGTTATAATTACAGTTTATGAGGTTGGTGAATGGTACAGTAGGATAATGGATACCGCTAGGGTGGAAGAGTTTATGTGGATTCAACCGGCAGGTCCTCCTGTTTTGACGGAGCCCGGTTTCTACGCAAGCTATGTGCAGGACCCAATTAATTGGTTCGGTTGGAACTCAACAAGTCAAGGAAAAGACGTTAATGGAAAGGACATTTTCGAAACTAGTCTTGAAATGGCTAAGGCATGCAATGAAGAGAGAGACAAAACTAAACGAATAGAACTATGGCAAGAGTACGATGAATACTTGCTAGAATATGGACCTTATGTAACACTCTTCACTAATGCGATGAGAGCAGCCTATACTGAAAATGTTCATAACGTCTGGATAAGTATCCATGGAATCTGGCCTGCAATATATTGGATGACAATGGATTAGCC
>CAZOCN010000028.1:0-15006 GCA_964578315.1 uncultured Candidatus Bathyarchaeia archaeon | reverse complement strand
TTCTTGGACGATATTGGAAGAGAATGTAGATGCTGATTATGATGGATACGACCAGGATTACTAACATAGCCGCTTTAAACCTTATAGTTTCCATAATTTTAGCGACCCTAAAATACAGTAAGGAGGAGAGGTTAAAATAACTTACTCAGCATGTCTTCGTCAGATACTTCTAGAGTTTTCAGTGTAAATCTCCTTTTTTAGGAGGGAACGTAGAATTTTCTTTTCAGTCTCCAGTAGGGGCGCTGGCTCAAATTTAAGTTCGTAGGCGTGGCTTAGGCTCTCAATTATAGCCCTTTCTACATCGCTGATTTCGTTATTAGCTTTCTTTAATTCTAGATTTGTAACTTCATCTTTCATCTTCCTGAGGACTTTCACCATGACAGATAAATCAGCGTCGAGAAGGAGGGTGCCGTGGCAGAGGATCGATGCCAATTTGACATAAGCTGCCATACCCGACACTTTGAAGCCTCTTAGAGTTATGCTGTTGGGTGGTTGAAACGTGCAATCGTAACCTAATCTTCGTAACCCTCCAGCGATGGGCTCGCCGAAGAGGTTGAAGACCTTCCGAATTTTCGTTAGTGATTTGAAGGGGGGATATCCCTTCCGTGTCGCAACCGTCCAATTGAGGTTCCCACAGTCTTGATAAACAGCTCCGCCTCCAGTGAAACGTTTCACAACAGATACACCAAATCTTTTACAGGCACTCAAACTCACTTCTTCCTCGACTCTCTGGGAACGCCCCAGAACAACAGCTTTTCTGTTCCTCCAGAAACGAAGAGTATTGGGCGCCTCCTTCCGGTCAACCGCTATAAGAACAGCTTCATCGATCGCAGTGTTAACTATGGGGTCTGGATCCTCCACTTGAAGCACTCTCCAACAGCGCTCCGAACTAAAAAAGTTACTCGTCTCCGCTGTAATCGTCTGGCGCCCCCTCCCCAATCTCCTACTTAACTCTGATTTTTCCTTAAGATTTCAGGAATCTCCGAAGTCTCCTTTGTGCAGAGGAACTCGGCAGGAGTATCGCCAATATTCTTCAGTTGGTGTGTCTCGTAGGAAGGGATGAATATAGCGTCTCCAGCCTCCACCTCTACCTCTTCACTGCCACTATGAATCAGGAGATTTCCCTTCAAGATGAAGACTTCATGTTCATGGGCATGCCTCTCTAAGGGAGTTGAAGCGCCTACATCTAGTATAAAGATGCGGAGTTGAATCCTCTTCGCTCCCAATCCAGCATGCAGAAGATACTTAACCCTGACACCTTCAATCCCCTCCAAAGGATACGCCTCGACTTCCCTGGATTTAATAACCAGCAATCCTACCCCACCAAGAGAAATCATACTCTGATTTCAGATATTAAATTAAACCTTCGACTTCTTCCTAAGGGAGGGAAATTGCTTTAACAAAGATTCAAATTATCTGATTCGGGGAGAGCGTAGTTTGAAGGTTGCAGTTTATTACAGTCAAGACGACGTGAGATACGAAGAGGCACCGAAACCTGAGATTGGACCCGGTGATTTATTGATGAAGATGAAGGCTTGCGGGGTATGTGGAAGCGACCTGATGGAATGGTACCTCGAAGAAAGAGCCCCTTTGGTTATTGGCCACGAACCTACAGGGGTCGTTGTGGAAGTTGGGGCTAGAGTGGAAGGTTTCCAGATAGGCGATCGAATCTTCGCTCATCACCACGTACCCTGCCTCACATGCTACTACTGTAATCACGGAGACTACACCCTCTGTGAGCAGTTCACCAAAACACATCTGGAACCAGGAGGCTTCGCCGAGTATGTGAGAGTCCCAGAGCCGAATGTGAAGGTGGACACGTTAAAGATCCCTGCCAGCCTCTCTTTCGAGGAAGCTACCCTAATCGAGCCTGTGGCTTGTTGTATAAGGGGTATAACGAAATGCAACTTTAGAGTTGGGGACACACTACTCATTATAGGCGCGGGACCAGTAGGTCTCATACTCATCCAATTAGCAACCCTTATCGGCGCCTCTAAAATTATAGTCTCTGACTTAGTCGGATACAGACGGAAGGCTGCTTTGGATTTCGGAGCAGACACAGTTCTAGATCCCAAAGAGGTGGAGTTATTGGAGGTGGTGAAAGGAGAGACTGATGGAAGAGGAGCAGATGTGGTTATAGTCACAGCCCCAACTAAAAAGGCGGTCTATGAGGGGCTTGAAGCTTGTCGGAGGGGCGGCGTCCTCTTCTTGTTTGCTCCAACCCCACCAGATGTAAAAGTGGAAGTGAGCCCCAATAGAATCTTCTTCGACGAGGTCAAAATTTTATCCTCCTATTCCGCCTCTCATATCGAAACCAGAAAGGCCTTGAGGCTTATTAGTAGTGGTAGGTTAAGAACTAAAGAGTTAATATCGCATGAGTTCCCCTTAAGACGGACGGGTGAAGCGATTAGGCTCGCCGCTAGAAGTAAGGAGTGCTTGAAAGTTATCATTAAAGGGGAGAAATAAGCGTTGGTTAAGATGAAGGCTGCCTTACTCTACGGCATCGAAGATCTAAGGTTAGAAGAGATTGAGGTTCCCGAAGTCGGTCCTGGAGAGATTTTGGCTAGGATCAGAGCGGCAACTACCTGCGGAACTGACTTGAAAATCTACAGAAGAGGTTACGTCAGTGGAGTTATCGACGTCCCCACAGTCTTTGGGCATGAGTGGGCAGGTGACGTTGTGGATGTTGGTGAAGGCGTTGAACATTTCAAGAAAGGATCGCGAATTAGAGCCGGCAACTCTGCCCCTTGCTATTTATGCCCGCCCTGTAGGGAGAAACTCTATAATCTCTGTGAGAACCGCACTTGGCTCTGGGGAGCCTACGCGGAATACATTAAAGTTCCCGCATCTATAGTTAAACATAACTCCCAGATAGTTCCTACACACGTTGATTACGCTGAAGCAGCGATCACAGAGCCCCTCGCCTGCGTTATTCATGGAGAAAGGAAAGCCGGCATAAAAGTCGGTGATGTAATCGTAATTATAGGCGCGGGCCCCATAGGTCTACTGCACCTTTTAACGGCTAGACGATTGGGAGCCCGTGAAGTTATAGTTATTGATCCGATTGAGGGGCGACTAAATATGGCTGAGAGACTCGGCGCCAGTTATGTAGTAAATACGAATGAGGAGGACTCAGGAGACGCCGTTAAGAGGTTAACTAAGGGTCGCGGAGCAGATGTCGTAGTGGAGGCTGTCGGTCTTCCATCAACATGGGAGCAGGCGTTGAAGATGGTTAAGAAGGGAGGGACTGTGCTAGAATTCGGAGGTTGCCCGCCAGGAACGGAGATACGAATAGAAACGGAACTACTTCACTACAATGAAGTTACGGTTCTAGGAACCTTCCACGCCGATCCTCACGATTTTGAGATAGCACTAAACCTGATCTCTTCAAAGGCAGTGGACGTTAAACCCCTAATCACTCGAAGGATGAAACTTGACGATATAAATGAAGCCTTCCGCCTACTCCTTACATCGAAGAAGGACTTGAAGATAGCACTCATTCCTTAGCTTAATTTATCTCTATTTAATGGACTTGCTCTATTCAGACTCTAGCATTAACCAGTCATGCTTCCTTCGATTCAAGTATCTGCTCGTAGAGTTCAACGGTTTTTTTGGCTATTATGTCCCATGTAAACTCTTTGAGAACTCTCTTCCGTCCATTCTCACCCATGGCGGCTCTCTCCTCCGGGTTCGATAGTGCATTAGTTATACCCCAAGCTATGTCCTTTGGGTCCCTTGGGTTGATATGTAATCCGCACTGGTCTGGGCCTCGGGGGACGACGATTTCGCGCATACCGCTGGTACCCGCAGCTCCTACAACCACCGGCTTCTTCATACTCATCGCCTCTAGGGCAACGATACCGAAGGGCTCATATATACTGGGGAAGACCGCCGTGTCGCAGGCGGCATAGTGGGCTATCCTCTCTTCTTCTGGAATGAACTCGAAACGGAATTTGATGACATCTTCTAATCGGAGATCGTGTACCAATCTCTCCAGATAACCGCGCATATCTCCGAGGCCTACTATCACTAATTTCGCGTTCGGGAAGGACTCTAAAACATAGGGCATCGCCATTATCAAATTATGTACGCCTTTAATCCAAACTAATCTACCGAGAAAGAGGAGCATGAGATCGCTATCTCCAATGCCGTATCTCTCTCTAACTTCCCTAATCTTCTCTTCCGGGACCTTTTCCGGAGAGTACTTTTCAGGGTCCACGCCATTATAGCAGACTTTAACCTTCTCCGGTTCGAAACCTAAGCCTATAAGCTCATCTCTCATAGCATGGGAAACTGTGATAACCATATCAGCAATCTTCCCTCCAGCTTTTTCGATACCGTCGACAACTTCCGATCCGTTTCCTAAGCTCCTTCCGAATTCCGTGGAATGTACATGGAAAACGAGTGGCATATCTAGTTCCTTCTTCACAGCAGCTCCTCCCATCATAGAAAGCCAATCGTGCACTATCGTAACATCATACTTGGCTTCCTCAACCTTCACGAGATCGTTCACAAGTTTAGCAGCGCTGAGACAGTTGTAAACCAGAACTTTCGAGAAGAAAGAGACGCCTCTTCCCCACTTCTTTACGTCTTCTGCGATGACGACTGGCAACGAATCGGAGATGTCTATATGGATCGGTCTATGTATCTCTATGCCTCTCCAGATCTCTCGTGTTGGGAGGTTTCCTTCGTCATCGTTCATGGTTAAAACGGAGACGTCATGGCCTAGGAGAACGAACCTTCTCGAGATCTCAGTGGCGTAAGTGCCTAGTCCGCCGACTATCTTTGGAGGGAACTCATAAACGAACATCGCGATCTTCAATACTTCAGACTCCATCTTTCATTTTTTGTTTCAAGTTTTTCATAACAGTCTATCGCACCGTTACGTTTCCCCTTACATATCTCATCGCTTGAACTCTAACCGAAAGGTAACTTTTCAGAAGATAGTTGGATAAACTATTAAAGTTTTTCAAAAGACATAAAAAGTTAAGGGAACTCCTCCATGAGGCTTTTAAGTTTCGCATAAACTACCTCTCGGATTTTACTCCGTAAGGTCTCTCCCTTCAATTCTGTCTCCCGTATTCGGGTTATTTCCTGTTCTATCGCCCTATCATGAAATACATCTCTAATCCATTTCTCGAAGTCTCCTCTGGAAGTATGGAACTCAATCGATTTTATATCGACCTTCCCTATATTTTCGAGGAAATCTTCGAGGCTATAAGCTGTTAAACCCGTGTACTCTCCTATGTCCACATAGAAGCGGAAGCCTTCCTCTACTCGTATAGGTCTAAGCTCCTTGAGAGCAACCCTTCCCTGACGGGATAAAGAAAACGCAGAACCGACTTTTCTAATGTACCCCTTCTTTACGAGGTTTGTCGTTAAACCCAGAGTTCTACCAAGACTAATACCCAATTTTTCCGCTAAATCCTTCAGCTTCATTTTGTCTTCCAGTGAAAGTATATCTAGAATTCGAATACGTTCCCCATTCAAACTACTTAACACCAACAACATTATGGTGATCTTGATAGAAAAAGATCATGGTTTTGTAGCAACTTGTTAGCTTCCTTTATTCTGTAAAGTGCCCGCGAGAACTCCTCTGGACTATGAGAATCTGAGCCAACGAAGAAGACGGTGTTCTCGTCTAAGAGCCTCCTTAGGATCCGTTTAAGTGGAAATGAGTCAGATCTAATATTCAATTCTACCATAACTCCCCTCCTCTTACATAATCTCCCCAGTTCCAGAAGTTCACCTTCATCTACTACCGGAGATAAATTGGTCCTTCTAATCCACCGGTATATCCCATCTAAATGCGCTATGCCATCGAATAAACGAGACTCAACAGCCTTCTCCACCATACGTAGATACTCTTCACAAATCTTCTCTAGGGGATAGTTCATCGTCAAAGTCTTCAATCCTTCGAGAGTGGAGGCCACTTCGTCGAAAACGATGTGAACAGCTCCTATGAATCTATCGAACTCTCCACGGTGATCCTCTAGAAACTCTTCAAGGGCACCAAGCTTCTCCGGGTAATAGTCCACCTCCAAGCCCAGAGACGTATCAGCGAACTCTGACTTTACATTATCAAATTCCTCCAGATACTGTGGGATCTTCTCTCTTGAAAGCGGGTAGGTAGGATCGTTAAGTTTCCAGATTTTAAAGTGATCAAGAAATCCTATGTGGATACCCTCCTTCTCGGCGATGACGCAGTAATCCCTAAAAGATCCCTCCTTCACGTCTGGACTGTAACGGGTGTGTACGTGGTAATCATGTGTAAAGGAGGGTGTCCTAAATTCCATGTTTTACACCGTGATGTGAGGTATAGGCTACTCCCACTCTATTGTGGCAGGAGGCTTATGGGTTATATCATACACAACGCGTGTAACCGACGGAACTTCATTGGTTATTCTCGTTGATATTCGTTCTAACAACTCGTATGGAAGTTTGGCGAAACTAGCCGTCATCGCCTCCACGCTCTCAACAACTCTAACTGCTATTACGTGTCCATAGGCTCTTGCATCTCCTTTAACGCCTGTGCTCCTGGTCCCCGTTAACACAGCGAAGTACTGCCAGAGTTTATCTTGGAGACCGCTCTTTTCTATCTCCTCAGTAACTATCTTATCAGCCTTCCTCACAACTTCCACCTTCTCCCGCGTCACCTCTCCGATAACTCTAACTGCAAGTCCAGGACCAGGGAAGGGCTGTCTCTTAACTATGTTCTCTGGGAGGCCTATGTTCCGCGCTAACTTCCTAACCTCGTCTTTATAGAGGTCTCGAAGGGGCTCCACCACCTTCTTAAAGCGTATATTTAAGGGCAGTCCAGCTACATTATGATGAGTTTTTATCTTATCTGAGTGCCTCCTAAACCCAGACTCTATCCTATCCGGATAAATAGTACCCTGCAACAGATATTCTGCACCAGTCTTCTCAGCCTCCTCCTCAAAGACTCGCACAAACTCCTCTCCAATCCTCCTCCTCTTCTCCTCAGGGTCGGAGACGCCTTCAAGCTTCCTGAAGAACCTCTCCTTGGCATCGACGGAGACAAAATTTATGCCTATATTGGAGAAAGCCCTCTTGATACTTTCGGGCTCACCCTCCCTCATGAAGCCGTGATCCACAAATACTGCGGTCAGATTATTCCCTATAGCACGGGCTGCCAGGTAAGTCACTGTACTAGAGTCTATTCCGCCACTCAGAGCTATAATGGCTTTTCCATCTCCTATAGCATTTCTTATCTCTTCTACAGCCTTCTCCGCGATGTCTTCCATAACCCAGTTGGCTCTACAACCGCAAACTTCGAAGATGAAGTTCCTAAGCATCAGCCTCCCGTTCTCCGTATGCACAACTTCAGGATGCCACTGCAACCCGTACAACTTCCTCTTCACATTCCTATAGGCAGCTATAGGACTATTCTCTGAATGAGCTAAAACCTCAAAATTCGGAGGAAGCCTAACAACGACGTCACCATGGCTCATCCAAACCCTCTCTTTCTTCTTTAACCCTTTAAGAACGCCCACAGGCTTATCTATGGTCACCGTCGTTGTTCCATATTCCCTCTTCTCTCCCCTCTTCACAACCCCGCCGAGTTCATGAGCTAAGAGTTGGTGCCCATAACATAATCCAAGGATGGGCAACCCCAATTGTAGAATTTCCTTGTCAAATCTGGGAGCGCTCTCCTCGTATACCCCCATAGGCCCTCCTGAGAGTATCAATCCTTTAATGTTGAACCTATCTCCCAGCTCATCAATCTCCTTCCTACTTATGTCGCAAGGCACTATCTCCGAGTAGACCTTCTCCTCTCTTATCCTCCTTCCTATTAGGTGGCAGAATTGTCCACCGAAGTCTAAGATCAATATCGTGTCGACTTGCATTATGAACCACACTGACCTACAGAAATATAGCTGCAGCGTTCTACTTTGATTTTTCGTATAACTTCAACAAGCGTGATTTATTGGATGGAAGAAACTCTGAAATGTATTTGTTATCTAAATTAGAGTAATTGGGTTCATTTGTTCAGAATATTTATATGTTATTGAATAAATTTTTCTTTATAGAGTTGTCTGAAATGGAACTTGACAAGAAGGACCTTGAAATTCTCAAGATTTTAGTTGAAGATGCCAGGCTCTCCTATAGGAAGATCGCGGAACGAGTGGGAGTATCCATAGGCACTATAATCTCGAAGGTTAAGAAACTGGAGGATGCAGGAGTGATAAAAGGATACTCCGCCATCCTAGACCATGAGAAACTAGGTTACGTGCTTACTGTTATTACCGAAGTGACTGTGGCGAAGGGTAAGTTGCTAGAGACTGGGGAGGAGATAGCCAAAAACCCGAATGTCTGCTGCGTCTATGATGTCACAGGTTTGACGGATGCTATAGTCATCGCTAAATTTAAAACCCGTGAGGAACTCAGTAACTTCACGAAGTCTCTTCTTAAGATGCCTTACATAGAGAGGACGAATACTCACTTAGCCCTCACAACCCTTAAAGAGGACTTCACCTTAATCTGAAGACGCCGTATAAACCGTCCAACATTAAGGAGAGGCGATGAAGTGCTGTCTAGTAAACCATCTAAGGAGGACCTACTCGCCTATTTACATAACTTCAACTTTGAAGAAGCGACGAAAGAGATACTCCGATTCATAAAGAGTACAACGGAAAAAGCCAACTCTGAGGGTGTTGTTGTTGGATTAAGCGGCGGTGTAGATAGTAGCTTAACAGCGACCCTATGCGTTAAGGCCCTAGGAAACGCGAAGGTTTTGGGTATTATAATGCCTTTAGAGTTCACGCCTAGAAAGGATATCAAAGACGCCTCAGAGTTGGCTGAACAACTGGGCATAAAGACGGAATATGTTGATATCCAAGGAATAAGTGAGGCTTTCTTTAGAAGTCTAAAGATAAACACTGATTCGGAGACCCAGAGGATTCCCGCCGCTAATATCCGCGCAAGGATAAGGATGATAATCCTCTACTACTACGCAAACATGAAGAACCTCCTCGTGGCTGGAACCTCTGACAAGAGCGAGGTTCTACTGGGTTTCTTCACTAAGTATGGAGACGGAGGCGTAGACTTCGAACCCATCAGCCACCTTTACAAGACCCAAGTAAGACTCCTATCCGAGTATCTTGGTCTTCCACGGAGAATCGCCTACAAACCAAGTAGCCCACAGCTGTACCCTGGACATAAAGCAACAGATGAACTCCCACTGGATTATGAGGCTCTAGACCCCCTCCTCGTAGCCCTCTTCGATTATAAAATGTCAACTGAAGAGGCCAGCAAGGTAACAGGCTTACCAATAGAAATCGCGAGAGAGACCATGCGAAGATTCAATGCATCCGATCATAAACGGAGGCTTCCCCCAGCCCTAGAAGAATGGCCAGTAAAACCCTAAACGACCTTCTCCTAAAAATGAAGTTTGTTTATCCTGAAATTTAGTATTCCCCCATATCCAACTAGTGAACAGCTGTAAGAGCTCCAAGAATCTAGAGCGATGATGTAATAGTGATCCCAGTCTCAGTTGATCTCATCTACGTCTTCTATACCTCTCTCTGAGATTCTGAAACGAGCTTCTGATTCCGGCAGATAAGGTGAGTCGATGATCTTAGCTAGGCGAGTATTACCTTTCGACCTTCTTATGTATACCCTATGCGTACACGCGTGGGCCATAACGTGACCGCCGGCTGGTCTATTCGGATCGCCGAAGAAGACCGCCGGGTTAGCCTGCACTTGATTCGTTATTACCACCGCAAGGTTGTATATCTCAGCCAACCTCAAGAGTTTGTGGAGACATTTATTCAATCTCTGTTGTCGTTCGGAAAGGTTTTCGCGTCCTATGTACTCACTTCTGAAATGGCTTATCATCGAATCTACTACTACCAACTTTACATTCTCTTGAGGGCAGAGTTTTAGGAGGTGATCGATGATTAGGCTCTGATGATCGCTGTTGTAGGCACGGGCAATTATAATATTGTCGAGAATTTTCTGGGGATCCAACCCCATAGAGGAAGCTATTTGGTGGACGCGTTCAGGACTGAAGGTTCCTTCAGTATCCACGTAACATACTCTTCCCTCTAGACCTCCCTGATCCTTTGAAAGCTGAGCCATAACACTAAGTTTGAGGCATATCTGAGTCTTCCCTACGCCGTATTCGCCGATGAGTTCAGTCATTGCTTGAGTCTCTATTCCTCCTCCCAGAAGTTTATCTAGTTTCTCCGAGCCGGTGGAGCATCTAGACATACTCTGCCTCCGCTCCCAGATCTCCTTCGCAGTGACAAAAGCAACGCCAATATGATCCCTCGCTAACCTACCTAATTTCAAGGCAGCCTCGTAACCTAACCCAACTTTTCTAGTCAACTCATTAATCGGGGCTACTGCAACGGCCTCCAATGTCGTGAATCCCGCCTGCCTAAGTTTCGTAGCTGTGGCGGAACCAACACCTTTCAACTCTTCCAATTCTTCACTCATAAGCTTCTACCTCTCTAAAAGATGAAGGCAAGAGAACGGGTACTCTAATTGCGCTTCTGGATACTCTATTCCTCCACGTGGGTAATAGAAAATCCTCATTACAACTCATAACCTATTTATCCCCACTCTATGTTCTTTCTAGTGATCTCCATCCAACAGGAACGACATATAGGGAAGAGGCGTTTCCGGTAGTAGACGTAGAGTAGTATGTTCGGATCGTGGCATTTTTTATTCCAAGGGTTCTTGCAATACTCCTCGCTGGTTTTCCTAGTCTCTCTTATTGTTCTAGTCTCCTCCTTCATCT
Source organism: uncultured Candidatus Bathyarchaeia archaeon (assembly GCA_964578315.1). Classification (GTDB taxonomy): domain Archaea; phylum Thermoproteota; class Bathyarchaeia; order Bathyarchaeales; family CAZOCN01; genus CAZOCN01. The sequence continues at coordinate 4,241 of CAZOCN010000028.1, read as the reverse complement.
TTTCCTATTGGAAGTGAAAAGCCGTTGATATTTAAGGTCTAGAAGCCCTCCCATTAGGAGGGTGGGAGGGGAATGGAAGTGGAACTTCTACTAAAAGCGAAGATTAACGTTTAGAAAGTTCATGGTCTATCCCTTTAAAAGAATATAAAGGTGGTGGGAAGGGAAGTGAAATATAGGTTCATTCACGATGTCTCTGTACTATTTGCTTCTCTATCAATTTCATCAAGGACATAGCTATTTTGTAGGTATCCAAGTCAAAAATGTCTACAAATCCTACACCTTTAACCGTTACACGGGCAAGAGCCTTTTTTGATAGTAGGCTTGGAGGAGTCTCTTCTACATTCTCCTCGGAAACCTTTCGAATAGTTTGCTCCTCAACTTTATTATATTTTACCGTAGCGGTTTCAGACGATTGGAGGCGCCGAACGTCTTCTAGATAAGCTTGCTTCACTTTTTCAGCAATATGTTCAGCTTCCTTTTCGCTTATGCCAGTGATTTTCCTGAATTCTTCCAGAAAACTCTCTTCTGGGATCTCTAAGCCCCATCTGTCGTAAAATTCCTTCCAAAGAGGTATGTTAAGGATAGTCTCCTTTAGCGCCTCACTTCTTTCCTCTCTACTTGTTGAAGTTACGAGGCGCTTGCCCAAATCAGAGAGTCTTAGTTCACGTTTTTTTAAGAGACCGTAGGCTCTCAGACAAGAAACTTTTAACAGAAAAGTGCCGCTGTTAGCTGTTTTATGCCTTAAAGCCTCAGCAAGCGCCTCTAAACTTGGAATCTTCTCTAGACCAAACTTCGTGTAGATGATTCTTAAAGCTTCCATCAATCGCGGGTACAAACGGATGGTAGGGACACTATAACCATCAATTCTCATCTACACATCACTTTCTTTACTATTAAGTAACGCTGATATAAAAAGAAATATGCAGAAAAATAAGAAATAATGGTAAAATATTTATAGTAAAAACGGTAATTATGGTATTTGGTGGTTGGTTTGTTCAGCATTGAGGTTGATGAAGAAATCGATGCGTGGTCCAAGATACCAATTCCTTTACAATGTCAATTCTTAAAACAAGTTGATTTGGAAGCTGAAAAATGTTGGGAGGCCTTTTTAAGGCGTAATATTATGTTGGAAGAGCTCGCTAAAGAGATAGAGTTCCGTGGGGTTCCTAAGTATGAGGGATGGGATAGATTAAAAGTGGCTTTTGTAGGTAGCTCTTATTCTCTATATTCCAGTAGAGAACTAGAATTGGATTACGGAACTTACACTGCTGGGTATGCTGTTTTTTTAGGCGCCAACATAATTAAAGAAAGTTACTACAGCGGGGTCCTAAGCAAAGAACAGACTAGGGAGTTAAAAAAGACCCAGAGTATCCTAGAGCTTCTATGTACAAATCTGGAAAGAACGGTTGCACTTTACTGCTTGAAAAAAGAGAACGTGGATTTCATGGTTATAAACAAAGGTTTTTACCATTTCTGCCCTAACGTCAATACTATATTAGATGAACGTATAGAAACTGGAAAGTTCGAGAATGGAAGGGAACTCGTTACAGATACTGTTGATAAATCCGTTGAACTACTGGAGTCACTTAAAACGTGTTGCATTATCTCTAATGTCAGAACATCTGCTTTAGATGGTTGGATGATTTACAGATATGGCGATGATTCACGCTGTGTAGGTCTACACGACTCCAGTATTCTCGCAAGGCTTATGCCAAGGAATAGTTGGTTCGCGTACAGATGGATCTTCGGTAAACCTGGACTGTATACTTACCTTTCTGGACTGCGAGAAACCTATCTAGGACATAACAAAAGAGAGAACTTTAAGGAAGTTTTAAAATTACATAAAAATAAGGTAAACTCTAAGGTAAAGAAGCTGTGCAACTCTGTAAGTTTAGCTAGGAAACTTTCAAGGTATTACTTGAGGAACACTATGAGGTATTCGCCTTTATGCTTGGAGGCTCATGCCGAGGTTGAAGTTGCGCCTCTAATTGCATATTTAATGAGAGTGGAATGGAAGTTTGGCCTTCCCTATCCCATAGAATTTATTAGGCGAAATGTCTTTCTTCCAAGTAAATTTGCCGCGGGTTTCGTTGGAATGATTAAGGAGAGGGTGCTCGATCGATCGACTCACTAAAGAGTGTAAACATGGATCTTCGATCAGAAAGAGGAGAATTTAACGAATGAATAGGGTTTCCTATATTAAATCCTTATAATTTTTACATTAAACGTTTCTGTCCAAAACCCGTGAGAAACCACAGGTATGGGCGTTTTCCCTTATGACCTACTGACCCTTCATCTAGAAGAAGATGGAGATGATATAAAACGACGCCATAAGGAAGACCGCACTCTTCACCAATTTCCTTCACACTCATAGATCGTCGTTCAAGAGTATACAATATTTTACTCCTTGAAGTGAGTCCCTGTTTAGTATTTCTTCTCAAAAGAAGTAAAGCATTAGGGTGATAGTGGAACCTCATCATTCCATATTAAATATTGGAGGGGGCTCTTTAAAAGGATAAAGAAATTAATCTGAAATAAAATCGGAAAGGCTTATCTGCCTGGATTTAAGTCCGAAGAGTGTATTTATCTCCTCTTCTATAAGAGAAATTCTCTGGGCATAATAGTCAGGTAGACCATATTTTTTTATTAATTTCCATGTGAGGGCGAGGTACTTCTCTATATTTCCACGGTAAACAGTCATGGTCAAGGCGCCTCCGCAAGAGGGGCATCGGCCTTTAAGTGGTACTCTGCGATATCGCTTATTACAGGATTTACATCTAAAAACCTGGGTAGTAAAAGCGCGTAAATTACCCGCGATGTCTTTAAGGAAGTGAGTATTCAACACCTTCACAGCCACTAATTTAGCGTCTACGGCATCTATCTTCTCTGCGAGAGCCATCTGCCTTTCCAGTTTATCCATCATCTTCCTCAACTTCTTATAGGAGCTTTCATGATTACAATCGTTGATGTCTGAAACGGGGATCGTATAACCGAACCCTTGGAACTGAGCTTCCGAATTCAGTCTATGCCTAACAATGTTTATTATCCGCTCAACAGATCGGGAGGAAGCCCTACTCAACGTCTTATCATAAAACTCAATTGGATATTTGAAATCCACGTCCATATTATGTGCTTGTCGCTGTACTTCTTTAGGGTTTACGGAGGGCATAATGAAAAAGGGGGCGTCCATGATGCCGCCTATCTGCGAGGGAAGATAGCTCTTTGAGAAATTCAAGACTGTATCCAACGCTAACATCAGAGAATCCTCATCTCCATCGCAGTCTCTTCTCTTTGCGGAATGCCATAGGGGGTGTGCTAAGCAAACGTTAGCCTCAGTAAAACCGATTATCCTACCCAGAACGCCTACTAATGTATGAGGAGCTAAACCGACAACGAGGTGTCCAAGGAGGTCTTCTTCCTTCCCAACATTGTAGTAGGGAGAAACACCGTAGACCTTCTCTAACAGTTCATCGAGAAATTTAGCTACTCTAACAAAGTATTTCGCGCAAGACCGAGGAATTATCACATCTTGAATCTTCAACTCACATATGTCTTGGAGGCTAGAAATCGGTTCGCCTCTATAGTTGTGGGTGTATCCGAGTTCGCGAAGTTTCTCTAGGGATACTCCGATCTCTATAGGTTTGAAATGGGTTAAAGGAGCGTTCGTGGCATCGAATCTTATTGTGCCATCCTTATAGACAGAGAGATTATACTTCGCACGGAGAACTCCCTTCTCGACGATCTCAGGTACTTTAAATTCATTCGTTAACCCCTTAACTCCCTTCAATAGTTTAGGCTTGTAGCTAACTCTCTTACAGGCCTCTTCCAGTAACCCTTTAAGATCTACTTTTTGAGATTGGAATCCTCTTACGGGAACCCTACAGTATTGACAGAAATCCTGTTCCGTTACATTACCGCATTGAGGACATTTTTTCTCTATTATGTTTGGGCAGCCGCATTCAGGGCAGAAAGGGGTGAAAAATGTGCGATTACATTTCGGGCATTTAAAATGAGCGAGTTCTACGTATACGGGTCCGTTCTTGGCAGCTTCCATAAGGTTACGTTGCGGGCCTCCCTTCAAACCAACGGGGAAGAGGACGTGAACCATAGGTCTCATCTCACGCCGCTTAGCCTTCTCTGGACGCGCCATCCTCGCACCCAAGAAAGTCGGAGCCTTTTCCCTCAGCCGTATATTACTCCAATCTTCGATCATTCCCAGAGTAGAATCAGAGTGTGATACA
>CAZOCN010000027.1:0-15209 GCA_964578315.1 uncultured Candidatus Bathyarchaeia archaeon | reverse complement strand
CCATTAACCCCCTTCTTTATATTTATTATTCTTCGATTCCATATTCTAAAGGGTCCTTAAACTTAAATAATTCTATCAAAAATATGTGGAGGATTCAGATTGACGGTTCGTTCGATCGCGCTAGGCGAAGAGGGATGACATCAACCTCAATGTAACTATAGACAGAGCTGTTCTAGGCTGGACTGGGTTGGTCGGTTTTATTCCCGCCGTTCTCAAGGAGGTTGCCCCAAGCTCAAAGAATGCCATAGCGGTTATCTGCGGTCCTCCTATAATGATAAAGTTCACTATGCCAGTTCTAGACGAGCTCGGTTTCCCCCATGAAAACGTGTTTCTTTCGCTAGAGATGAAGATGAAGTGTGGGATCGGAAAGTGTGGAAGGTGCAATATAGGAAATAAATTTGTTTGTAAAGACGGGCCAGTCTTTGCCTACAAAGAACTCGAGACGATGCCAAAGGAATACTGAACTATGAAATCCCTTCTATTTTCCAACTAAAGCGGTTCTTGTCTGAGAATAAAAAAGGAATAATGATTCTGTTTTATATCTTCGAAGGAGTAAAATAACTTAAGCGCGGAGTCGCCTTCTAGTGTTACAGAAGGAATACCTCGTTAAGAACGCTCTTACTTTTTTTTAGCTTCCCTTAATGAGTTCCTTGTGCCATTCTACGGCTGTGTTGAAGTCCATTATCTCCTTTAATTCCGCTTCGAGATCCGTTGGAGTCACGACCAAGATCCATCCTTCGCCATAAGGATCTTCGTTGAGTAGTTCAGGTTTAGCGTCTAACTCTTCATTCACTTCCTCGATGGTACCGCTTATAGGAGCAATCAAGTCGGAGACTGCCTTAACAGACTCTACGGTTCCGAAGGGCTCATCCTTGGTGATGGTGTCGCCTACGCTAGGAAGCTCAACGAAGACTATCTCTCGAAGTTGTTTTTGGGCATAGTCGGTCATTCCGATCCTTACTTTCCCGTTCTCTATACGCGCCCAAAGGTACTCCTTATGATAATACAATCCTTCAGGTACTTCAAAGTCATCTACTTTAACCAATTCTCTTCCACCTCATTGATTGAGTGGATATTTTGTTTTCATTTAAAAAATTAACTATGTTCCCTTGCAAAGTAGTAGGAATGGACCACTCAGTAAGGTTCCATTATTCCCTTTTCTAGAAATAACTTTTATGTAGAAAAAAAGAAATACAGCGCTCACAAATCTATTTAGGCGAGGGAATATAATATGCCAATGGGAGTTGCGATAAACGGATTTGGAAGAATAGGGAGGCTTCTTTTCAGGGCTGCCGTGGAACGGGACGTAGATATAAACTTTGTAGCCTTAAACGACCTCACGAAAGCTAGTACTTTGGCACACCTACTCAAATACGACTCCGTCCATAGAACGTTAGACGCAGATATAGACGCCACGGAGAACTCAATAATCGTGAACGGAAAAGAGATAGAAGTGCTCTCACAGCCCGACCCCGAACAGCTTCCTTGGAAGGAAAAGGATGTCTTCTTAGTTGTAGAGTCTACTGGACGGTTTAGGGACAGAGCGGGAGCCTCTAAACATCTAAAGGCAGGGGCTAAGAAAGTCCTTATTTCAGCCCCAGCCAAGGAGCCAGATATCACAATAGTCCTCGGAGTCAACGACAAGGACTATGACAACGATAAGCATAACATAATCTCTAATGCTTCCTGCACAACAAACTGCATATCTCCAGTTGCAAAGGTGTTGAATGAAACCTTCGGAATAGAACTCGGCCTCATGACCACCGCCCACGCATACACCAACGACCAAAGGCTATTAGACCTACAACATAAGGATCTTCGTAGAGCGCGAGCTGCGCCTTTGTCCATAGTTCCTACAACAACAGGCGCTGCGGTCGCGACTACTATAATTCTCCCTGAACTTAAAGGTAAACTGAATGGAATGGCTTTCCGCGTTCCGGTTCCAAACGTATCTGTTGTGGACCTCGTAGTAACCTTAAAGGAGAAAGTGACAAAGGACGACGTCAACGAAGCCTTCAAAGAGGCAGCTAAGGGAGAACTGAAGGGAATACTGGATTACACGGAGGAACCATTAGTCTCCACCGACTTCATGCACAACCCCCACTCGGCTATAATAGACGGATTATCCACGATGGTAATCGGAGGGAAGATGGTTAAAGTAGTTGCCTGGTACGACAACGAGTGGGGCTTCTCTAACAGAATGGTGGAGATGATAAAACTAATCGAGGAGAAGGCTGGCTTCTAAAGAGAGAACACACCATTTTTTATATATCCCTCTTTTTTATTTTTAATTTAGGTGATAACCATGTTTCTGACCATGGACGATTTCGATTTTAAAGATAAAGTAACGCTTGTTAGAATCGATATAAACTCTCCTATAGATCCAGAGACTAAACGGATACTCAACGATACTCGGATAAGGAGGCATGCCCAGACTATAAAAGAGCTTTCGGACAAGGGAGCTAAAGTCGTAGTTCTTGCCCATCAAGGAAGACCTGGATCTAAGGACTTCACTCCGCTAAAGGAACACGCAGAGCTACTAGCGAAAGCAGTTGGCAAGACCGTTAAATACGTGGACGACATATACGGAAAAAAGGCTCAGGAAGCTATAAAAAGTCTCAAGAGTGGAGAGATTCTAGTACTAGAAAATGTCAGAATGGCTCCTGAAGAGATGAAGAAGGTAACCCCGGAGGAGCACGCCGAATCCGAATTCGTTAAGACCCTCTCCAAACTTGGTGACGTATTCGTTAACGATGCCTTCGCTGCCGCCCATAGGTCTCAAGCGTCGATAGTCGGTTTTGCAGAGGTGCTTCCAAGCGTAGCGGGGAGGATTATGGAGAGAGAGCTGAAGGCCTTAGGAAGAGTACTCAGTGAGCCGGAGAAACCTTGCGTTTACGTTATGGGCGGTGCAAAGGCAGACGACTCTCTTAAAATATCGAAGTATGTACTGGATAACGATATTGCAGACAGTGTCCTCACCGGAGGCGTCTGTGGGCACTTATTTATGGCAGCTGAAGGAGTAGACTTGGGAAAACCAAATATGGATTTCCTTGAGAAGAGCAACGTCATGGACTTGATTCCAGGAATAAGGGAGCTTATGAATAAGTATCCAGGAAAAATATTCGCGCCGGTGGATGTGGCGGTAGAGGTGGATGGAAAAAGAAAAGAGCTAGATAAAGAGGATTTACCCACTGAGTATCCGATCTACGATATAGGATCTAAAACAATCGAGAAGTATACTGAGATAATAAAGAAGGCAAAATCCATAGTTGTAAGTGGACCTATGGGAGTATACGAGAACGAAGAGTTCAGGAAGGGAACCAAAGAGATCCTCCAAGCCGTCGCGGACTCAGAGGCTTTCTCACTAATTGGCGGTGGGCATACTATAGCCGCCACAACAGAGTTCGGTTTGGCCGATAAGATGTCCTATATAAGTACGGCTGGAGGAGCTCTAATAGAATTCCTCATGGGAGGAAAACTTCCAGGTGTAGTTGCCCTAGAGAAATCGGCGGAAAGACTGAAAGGAAACAAGTCATAACCTTATCATTAATAGACCCTGACTTTCCCTTACGTTTCCCATGCATATTGTAGAGTCTTCAAAGAAGGAGGCAGTAGTTGTCAGGGTCTAATGGCGAACTGGAAAAATTGAGATTCAGGTTAGAAGAGGTTCGTAATAAATTAGATCTGCTCAGGCGTGAAATTAAAAGTTGGAGCGCGAAGAGGCGTTCAACTATTGAGGAACTTAAGGCTTTAAGGGAGAGAATAAGGGAGGCGAGGACTAAGCGCGACTCGATTAATAAAACCGTTAAACTCCTAAAAGCGGAAAGAGAAGACCTCAAGGCGTGGTTGAAAGATTATAAACATAAGTTATCGGAGTGTAAGGAAAAGTTTAAAGTTCTTCGTGGACGAAGACCGGAAGGTAGTGTTCAAACTTTAGAGAAGCAACTAGAAGAGATAGAATGGAAGATACAGACAACTCCTCTACCTTTAAGAGAGGAGAAGATACTCGTCGACCGGGCAAAGGAGGTTGGAGCGAAACTCGGTGTTCTCAAGAGAATAACGGCATTGAAAGAAGAGGAGAGAGGGCTAAGGCAAAATGTGCGAGAGTTAAAGATGAAGATAAATTCAAAATCTGAGGTAATTTTGAAACTTGCAAGCCAAAGCCAAGAGGCTCATTCTGAGATGCTTAGGCTTATAGAGAAGGCTGATGGGCTCAGGATGAGAGCCAAGAACGAATCTAAAAAATTGGCTGAAGTCAAGGAGAAGCTCAGAGTTCTTAGCGAAGAATACAAGTCAATAAAGAACGAATTAAAGAGAAGATTGGAAGAGAAAAAGCTGAGGGAAGAGAAAGAGAGAAGGGAGAAAGCTACACGCCTACTCAAGCAACTGAGAGAACAGGCCTCTGAGAAGTTTAAGCGAGGAGAGAAACTAACGTGGGAGGAATTTCGTTTACTCTCTAACTAGGAATTGTGAACTCAGATAGTGATTACAGAAGATTAAAAAGAGTGAGGTAAGACTTAGAAGATTGGAATTTATATATTATGAGAAGGAGCCGGTCACTTGTCAGAGAACGAAAAGAAAGATGTTGAACATATTCTCGTTCTCTGTGTTGATAGAGACGATGATATAGGTAAGAAGACTGGTATTCAAACGCCTATTTTTGGCAGAGAGGAAAACCTTCAAGCCGCTACAAGCCTTCTCTTAAAGGATCCGGAAGAAGCCGATGGGAATGCCATGTTCGAGGCGATTAGGGTCTACGATCGGTTGTGTACAGGCTCTTCTTTGGAAGAGAGGAACCATGAGATTGTTACTATCGCAGGTTCTGAACTTAGAGGGATGGAGGCGGATAGGAAATTAACGACGGAGTTGACTCATGTCCTGAAAACTTTCCCGGCCACCGGAGTAATCCTCGTTACCGATGGATTCGCTGATGAAGAGATTCGGCCCCTCATACAATCAAGAGTTCCAGTAGTCTCCGTTCGGAGAGTTGTAGTTAGACATAGTGAATCCATCGAGGAGACAGTAGCAGTCTTCAGCAGATACCTCAAACTATTAACACAAACCCCCCGTTACGCAAGGGTTGTGATAGGGCTCCCGGGGATACTCTTCATAATCCTCGCTATACTATACCTGACTGAAATGTTAAAATATGCATGGATAGCCTTCTTCATGGTTGTTGGGTTCTACCTCTTCATCAAGGGTTTTGGACTTGACGAGCCCATGAAGAGGTTCTATTTCCGCTTCAAGTCTATATCGCTCCCGCCTTTGCCCGTGCAAATTGCAGGTTTCGGTTTAGGCGCTGGTTTGCTTCTGATTTTGATTGGGTTTTACCAAGGTGCTTACGTAGCTTCCTCCAGCGTTTCAATATGGGACGCGCCAGCCACTTTCTTAGGTTTATTCATAGAGGAAGCCGTAACTCTCTCAGTAGTTGGTGTTTGCACAATCTTCGTTGCGAGATTAATCCGATGGATTCTCGAGAGAGACCGTAGGTTATGGCAGACGATGGTGATCATCGTGGTCTCTGCATGGTCATGGTTCATCTTAACCGAGACAGCGAAGATCCTCGTAGATCCGACATACACATATAACGCTCTAGTGATAAACATAATAATCGGTATAATAATCACTGTATCCACTACAATCTCTGCTACTATACTCCATAAAAGATATCAATATTCTCCATGAAGAAAGTAGAGAAGGTTGAGGAAGGTTGAGGAAGGTTGAGATCGCGATAATAGGCGGGTCCTTTACGAAATTGGATTTCCCGGAATTGGATAAGGAGATCAGGATTGGGACACCCTATGGACTCGCCACGTCAATCTCTATAATGGAGATTGGAGAAAGAATTGTCGCTTTCCTTCCTCGTCACGGGGTGCATCACACTCTACCTCCACATAAGATCAATTATAGAGCCAATCTGTACGCTTTGTACAGGTTGGGTGTCGAGAGGATTATAGCTCTCCATGCTGTCGGAGCCATTAATAGACAGTTAAGGAAGGGCGATCTGGTTGTACCTAAGGATTTCCTTGACTTGACGAGGAACAGGGAATCCACCTTCTATGATGAGTCTCCGGTAGTTCATATAGATCTCTCAGAGCCCTATTGTCCAGAAATTCGCCAAGTCCTTAATGAAACCTTAGAGGAGAGAGGGTTCCAGCCTTTATTAGATGCTGTGATCGCCTGTATGGAGGGGCCGCGATTCGAAACGCCGGCTGAGATAAAAATGCTCCAGTCCCTAGGTGCTGATATAGTGGGGATGACTAGCGCTACGGAGGCTGTTCTCGCTCGAGAGTTGGAGATGTGTTATGCTTCTCTTTGTTTCGTCTCTAATATGGCCGCCGGCATCGAGAAGAGAGTCTCTGTTAGTGAGATACAAGAAGTCGCTGGGAGTACGATTCCGGTAATAGAGACAGTATTAAGAAAGGCTTTGGAGAAGATACCGTTAAATAGGCGCTGTGTTTGTGCACACGCTCTAGAAGAATCGAAGGTTTAGGATCGAAAGATGCTGAGACGTTGGCTCTCATTTTTAGGCATTTACAAGTTGTATGAAAAATGGTTAAAGTACCAGATAAAGAATCATCCTAAACCGGAGCATGTGGGTATAATACTAGACGGTAATAGGCGCTGGGCTTCAAAGAGATCTATAGAGCCATGGTTTGGACATTACTTTGGGGCTAAAAAAACTGAGTCTGTCCTTAAGTGGTGTCTAGAACTGGGTATAAAGTCTATAACTCTCTACGCCTTCTCCACAGAGAACTTTAAAAGAAAACCGGAGGAGGTCAATAAGCTCTTCAAGATAATCGAAGAGAAACTTAGGCAGACCCTAACCAACGAGGACATATTCAAATACAAAGTTAGGGTTAAAGTGATCGGTAGAGTCCACACCCTCCCTAAGAGCCTCCAAGAAGTTATCAGAGAGGTGGAGGAGGCGACGAAAGATCATAATGAACGTACATTGAATCTTGCTCTCGCTTATGGCGGGAGAGCTGAGATAGTAGACGCAGCGAAGAACATCGCAGCGGATATTAAGGAGGGTAAACTCGACCCCCAGGATATAGAGGAGGACATCTTCGAGAAGTACCTTTACACAGCCCATATGAAGAATCAAGATTTAGACTTGATCATACGTACATCCGGAGAGGAACGGCTAAGCGGCTTTCTTCTGTGGCAATGCGCGTATAGCGAACTCTGTTTTATGGACGTTTACTGGCCTGACTTCAGGAAGATAGACCTATTAAGGGCGGTGAGGACCTATCAACAGAGAAAAAGAAGATTTGGAGTTTAAGCTCTCTTTTTTGCGCTTATTATAGAGATGACATCTCGGTCTTTAAGTTCATAGTCTTCTCCTATTCTCCTTTTTGAGCGGGCTTCATAGGCGTATACGAAGCTCTCTCCTAGTTCCGTGTGTATCTTGTAAGCGAGCTCACGTGCCGTAGTTCCCTTCGGAACCAAATACACATCTGGTAGAACGTTTCCTTTGTGATCGCTAAGATGCTCCAAGTCCTCTATGGGATAGACAGTTACCATATTCAATAACTCAAAGAAAGCCTTATTAATTGCCTCTTGAACGCCAGTAGACCCAAACTTATGAAGTATTCTCTCTCTAATGGTTTCAAGAGCTCGCCTCTGACCATCCGTAAGAGCCTCCGGTTTAAGAATCTCAAAGTCGTCATCGCCAGCTTTATAATTAATTAATTCCTTCTCCGCCGCTCTCCTAAGGGCCAGTTCAGCCTCCGCGCAACATGGAATCGTTTTATAACCCAACTCTTTAAGCCTAGCAACGTTCTCTTCCGCCTTTGGAAGGTCTATTTTATTCGCAGCTAAGAGCATCGGCTTCGAAGCCTTTCTGATCTCGTCTATAAACCTTATCAGATCCTCTTTACTCCAGCCGGTAGGCTTATCCCTATCTAACCCCGTCTTTCTCAAGGCTTCCGTTATGTGATGTTTTCTAATGGATAATCCGCTCAGCCGCTCCTCAATGAGAGCAGTTAGTCTAGCTCTACCGGATTCAGCGGTTCTCGAGAGGCGGGGCCAGACCTTGTAGATTATCTGATACATCCACATGGTGAGTTCCCTCTCTAGGAAACGGACATCCTCCACCGGGTCGTGACTTCCAAGCTTGACAGCCCTCCCTTCCAAGTCCGTTCCTCCGGAAGCATCCACTACATGGATCAGGGCGTCAGCCTTCCTTATCTCGTCTAAAAATTGATTCCCAAGCCCCCGTCCTTCCCAGGCTCCGGGTACTAATCCCGCGCAATCTATAAGCTCAACTGGGACTAGCCTGGTTCCATTGATACAAACGGAGTTTACGGGGTTATCCTGAACCTGGAACTCCCTACATACGCAAGGGGTTCTTATGAAGCCTATGCCTCTGTTAGGTTTGATTGTTGTGAAGGGATAATTTGCTATCTCAACAGGTATGAGAGTGGCTGCACTGAAGAAAGTGGACTTGCCGACATTCGGCTTTCCTACAATACCAACCAACATTTTTACCTAGTTCCCAGTAAAATAATTTAAGCTGTTACTAAATGAATCTTCTGGAGCAAACTGATTATTTCGCGGAAGGGGACTCGGAGATGTCGTGCCTTTGAGCGATCCATATAGAATTTTGGTCTGTGACCCCGTGGATACGGAAGGTCTGGAGATGCTGAGGAAGGCGGGGTGCCTAGTAGATGTAGTAAGCGACCTCTCAATTGAGGAGCTGAAGGCAGCGATTCCTAGTTACGACGTTTTGATTGTAAGGAGTAGAACGAAGGTGACATCGGAGTTAATAGTTGCCGGAGACAGATTGAAGATAATAGGACGCGCGGGAGCCGGGTTAGACAACATCGACCTTGAAGAGGCTGAAAAACGTAACGTGATAGTTCTGAATACTCCCGAAGCAGTCTCCGATGCCGTTGCTGAGTTAACTGTGGGATTAATGATAACCCTTGTTAGGCGGATCTCGGAAGCCGACCGGCTGATGAAGGAGGGTGTATGGGCTAAGAAGCGGTTGAAGGGAACGCAACTTAAAGGGAAGACTCTAGGTCTAATAGGGCTTGGGCGGATAGGCCTCCGCGTAGCACGGTTAGCGAGGGCCTTCGGGATGAAGATATTAGTAACTAAAAGAACCCCGCCATCGGAGGAGTTAATGAAGGAATTGGGTGGTAGATTCGTGACTCTAGAGAAATTGTTAAAGTCTAGTGATATAGTGAGCCTCCACGTTCCTTTAACAGAAGAGACACGTTATATGATCAGAGAGAAGGAGCTTAATTTGATGAAGAAGGGTGCGCTCCTCATTAACACCTCCAGAGGAGGCTTAATCGACCACGATGCACTAACTAGAGCATTAGCCTCTGGAAAATTGGGAGGCGTCGCTCTAGATGTCTATGAGAAGGAACCTCCCGTAAATCTTGAACTTCTAAAATTTCAGAACGTTATATGTACACCCCATATAGGTGCTCAGACGAGGGAAGCTCAAAGGGAAGCCTCCATTTTACTGGCGAAGAAGATACTCGAAAAACTCAAACTCCCTTCTACTCTCTAAAAGCCCCGAAATTGTTATTACGGGTTTATCCACAATCTTCCTAAAGGTTCTGAACTTGCCTACAGTAGACCTCGTAATTAAGAACGCGAAGATCGTGACTCCCGTGGGCGTTGAAGAGGGAGGACTGGCGGTAGACGATGGCTTAATAACGGCTATATCGAAGACGACATTCCCTCCCGCAGATCAAACAATCGATGCCAAAGGGAAACTGCTTATGCCCGGTCTAATAGATGCCCACGTCCACTTCCGAGACCCCGGTTTCGAAGAGAAGGAGGACTTCGAGACAGGAACAAGATCAGCTGCCGCTGGAGGAATCACTCTCGTCTTCGATATGCCCAATACCAATCCACCCGTTTCTACGGAGGAGGCGTTCAAAAAGAAACTCGCCATAGTTAAAGGGAAGGCGGTTGTGGATTTCGCGCTTTACGGCGGGGCGGGTGTAAAAAACCTCAGTCAACTTACCCGAATGGCTAAGGCAGGGGCCATCGCCTTCAAAACCTATCCCTGTGGAGGCTCTCTCTATGAGGATATATGCGTGGAAGAAGATGTCTCCATATTCAGAGTTCTGGAAGAGGTGAAGAAGACTGGGTTACCGTCGGCATTTCACGCGGAGGATTCCCATCTGATAAGATTCTTCACTGAAAAATTAAAGGAGACTGGTAGACGCGATTATATGGCTCATCCGGAGTCTAGACCAAACTTCATCGAGGCGGAGACCATAGCAAAGTTGATTCCTCTTTCGAAGGCAACTGGTGTCCACCTCCACATAGCCCATGTAAGTACAAAGGAAGGTGTTGAGATCATCAGATGGGCGAAGGCGATGGGGTACCAATTAACGGCTGAAACGTGCCCCCACTACCTCCTACTCACAACGGAAAACCTAAAGGAGTTCGGTCCATACGCCAAGATAGACCCTCCCCTGAGAACAGATGAAGATCGGAGAGCCCTCTGGTCTGGACTCCTAGATGGAACCATAGATATAATTACCAGTGACCACGCCCCCCACTTGAAAGAGAAGAAAGACCTCGGTTTAAGGGATATATGGGCCGCCCCTTCAGGAGTCCCACAGATCGAAACAACGCTCCCTCTCCTACTGACCAAAGTCAACGAGAACAGATTATCAATCACAAGACTGGTAGAAGCAACCTCCTATTCTGTATCGAAGATCTTCGGGTTATACCCAGAGAAAGGAGCGATCAAGGTTGGTTCAGATGCTGACTTCGTAATCGTGGACCCTAACATGGAAGGGCGTATATCAGCTGAGCACCTGCAGACGAAGGCACGGGAAGTCTCTCTTTACGATGGATGGAGAGTGAAGGGCTGTCCTGTCCTCACCGTCTGTAGAGGAACTGTAATAATGGAGAATGGGACAGTCAACGGTAAAGCAGGCTATGGAAAATTCGTTAGACCACAGATTAAATAAACTCCAAGAAGAAAGAAAACAAATCCTCTGTGTTTTTCTGCTGCCGAGGCGAATACCTAGAAGAGTCAACAAAACTCAAGCTCAAAAGGTTTATTAAACATCTCTTTCAACAATGCTACAGATCAAGTCGAATATGACAGATTAAGGGTTACGCTGGGGTTAGGAAAGTGGCGTATAAGTACATATCTGAAGCGTGGTCGAATCCGGAGGAGGGTTACTTAAAGGACCTTATGAAGGAGAGACTTATCCTTTGGAGAAGGCAACCCGCAATTGTACGTGTTGAGAGGCCTACACGCCTCGATAGGGCTAGACGTTTAGGCTACAAGGCGAAGCAAGGTTTTGTAGTCGTTAGGGTTAGGGTGCGTCGGAGCACCCTCAGAAAGAAACGGCCCAAGGCAGGGCGTAGACAGAAGAGGATGGGTGTCTCAAAGATAAAGCCGGGTAAAAATATTCAGGTGATAGCGGAAGAGAGGGTGGCGCGGAGGTATCCGAACCTCACAGTGCTCAACTCTTACTATCTAGGCGAGGATGGGCGTCATAAATGGTTTGAAGTGTTAGCGGTGGACCCCCATCATCCCGTCATAAAGGCGGATAAGAATTTGAACTGGACCTCTGATCCATCAAATAGGGGGAGAGCGTTCAGAGGGCTCACAAGCGCAGGTAAGAAGATGCGTGGGCTCAGACATAAGGGCTTCGGGGCTGAGAAGCTAAGGCCTAGCCGTAAAGCCTACTTGAGGAGAAAGAAGGCTTGGAGGGCTAAAAAGAAGGGCCTTGCGGCGTGAATCTCCCCTTCACAAGTTAAACATTAATAACGGTAGATGCTTTCTCTATTTTTGTGGCGTAGAGATTTGCTAAAATCTATTGTGAAGGATGTTGAAATCCGTTTTTTCGCTCATGCTACGGAAGATCCAAACTTAGTTTTGAATGCGGTGTCGAGGGTTCTTCCTTCTAATATTCTGGAGAGTGTTAAACCTAAGAGAATAGATTTGAGGGGTCATCACGGTAACCCCATAAGCCTGTATAGGATACTTTTTAAGAAGGAGGAGGATGTGGAGGCTGTTTTACGCTGTCTTTCAGAAAATCTAAGCGATGACGATAAAGAAACCCTCGCGGGTCATGCCACTCTACATGTGGGCGATGGAAGCCTATACTTGAGGTTGGATAAACAGAAGGCCCTCACCGGCGAGTTCTCTCTTTGCCATGAAGATCCAATAAGAATAAGGATACGCTTTAGGAGGAGGAAGCCAGAAGCCATTATAGAGGCCTCTAAGGCTCTGGGGCTAATGCCATGAGAAGATTCTTCGACTTGCATGTGATACCGAACCTTCAGGATGAAGCCCAGATAGAGGGGGTATTAGAGAAGCTCTCGAAGCTAGGTTATAGGGGAGTAGGCCTAGTTCTCCCCTCGAGCATCCGATCAAATAAGGTAAGTAGATTACGGAGGCTCTGTGAGGCTCAGGGGTTAGATTTCGTGAGGCGAGTGGACCTTAATCCCTCTAATCCTAAGGAACTGCTTTCTATGCTAAAGCGTGTGAGGAGAAGATTTGAAGTTGTCTCCGTACTCTGCAACTCCAAGGCAGTAGCCAGACAAGCGGCGAAGGATAAGAGAGTAGACTTACTAGACTTCCCCCCTAATAGTCGATGCCGCTTTGATAGGGCAGAAGCGGAACTCGCCTCCAGATCTAACGCCGCCCTTGAGGTGAATATGGCGTCTCTCCTATCCTCCTCGGGATACCATCTGACACAACTACTACGCGAATTGAGAATTGAGGTCTCCATAGCCGAGAACTTTAAAATCCCTGTAGTCCTATCAAGTGGTGCCTCAGAGGATTTAGCTCTAAGGTGTCCAAGGGATTGGACTGCCGTCGCTTCTCTATTTGATATGGACGAAGAAGCGGCTCTTAGGGCATTATCAGATACGCCTCTAGAGATTATCCATAGAAATAGGAGCAAATTAGATCCCAACTTCCTCCTTCCAGGAGTTCGCCTTATTGCTAAGGGTTGAGCCATGTCGAGACAGAGGTCCCGTTATCTAGCGGTTCTAATCGAGTCGGAGGAGCCTCTCAAGGGAAGAGCGTTCATTGAAGCTATATGGAAGTCCCTTCTCCGCCTCTTCGGCGTCTATGGAGCAAGTAAATCGAAGGTGCAGGTTATAGAATACGATGAAGAGAAGGCTCTCGCAGTGGTGCGTTGTTCTCTCTCTGCCGTCAGAATTGTGAGGTGCTCCATCGCTACTGTAACAAAAGTTAATGGACGACCAGTAGCCTTTCACGTTATAGGAGTCTCCGGTACCCTCAAAGCCCTCAGGAGAAAGTTCCTCTCTCAACACTAAAGATACCTTAACCTCTTCAACTCTTCAATCACTTTATCGGCGCATTCTTCGGGGGTGAGCTTATCCGAGTCAACAATAACCTCTGGACTTAAGGGTTCCTCATAGGGAACTCCGATTCCTGGAACGGTGGCGCTCTCTCCACGCGCAGCTTTATCGTATATGCCTTTCGGCGCGAGAAAGGTCTCTTTCCCTCGACTCTTCTCCCTGTAGATACACACCTCCAAAGGGCATCGAACATAGACCTCAACGAATCGAGGAATCTCCCTTCTGGCTTTATCCCTGAAGGCTCGCCTATTCCCAGTTGCATCGATTATGACATTCACTCCATTCCGTACTAGAAGCGTTGAAGCATAAACCAGAGCACCATAAACTATCGATCTCTCCTCCTCCGTATATCTCGGATTCGGCGTCGCAATTCTTCTAAGGGCATCTATGGACACTATCTCCGCGTCCTCACCCAACTTTCTAATCCTTTTAAGGAGGGCTCTGGAGATAACGGATTTGCCGCTCCCAGGCAACCCCGTCAACCATACAGCCCAGCCACTATGCTTCTCCAACATAGACACCGGCAAACTGCTATCTAAGCCGAAGCTTCTACCTCCCTTCTATGATTCAAGGGATAAATTAATAATTTGTTTACTCTAAACTTCATCCTAACGTCTTCTATGTCGGTTTACACGTCCAGAATCGCTAAGAGGAGATGTTAAATAACGTCCAGAATCAATTTTAAGTTTATAAAAGAATACGCGTAAATTCTTTACAATAATGGTGCTTAAAATGGGAAGGTCATACAAAGCTTTAAAGAAGGGCCCTTATCCCAGCAACATCCGGGAGTTGGAGAAGAGCAAATACATAATGGAGATGTACACGGAAGCCCTAGAACCTGACAGTTACTTCACGCGGTTCGGATACGGCGGATATATCTCGATCCCCGGTCTTGGAGCCGGAGTTGCTTCACGCGTTACCAAGAGACCCGACATCTTAAAGGAGAGCGCGTACATCCGCCTCTTAGATCCTAGCGCCGGCTTCTACACTACTGATGCCCTAAGGAAGATCTGTGATATCGCTGATGAATACGCTCAGGGCATATTACATTTACATGCGAATACGGGAACGTTGGAGATCAAGGGCATCGATATGAAGAGAGTCTATGATATGGTGAAGGAGTTAAATACTAGAGTGGGGATCGATGTAGGCTCAACGGGAGACGATATAAGAAACATCGAGTCCTGCATGGGAGCCACGCTCTGCGAGTGGGACCTGATAGATGCTCCCGCAATGCGCGACGCCTTAGGTAGAGCGTGCCTCGAAGATCAACAGTTTCCGAGATTCCCCCATAAATTCAAGATCAAAATTTCTGGTTGTCCAAACGACGCGACAAGGGCTGTTCAGAAGGCTGACTTAGCCTTTATCGGCGTATTCAAAGACTTGCCGATCATAAAGAAAGGAGAGTTGGAGGATTGGCTTTCAGAGGGCGGAGACATATCCGAACTATGTAGGCTCTGCCCGAAAGGAGCCATAAGCTGGGACGGCGAGAGGCTTCATATAGACCCCGATCTCTGCATTCGATGTTTTGCTTGTATAAACAATTGTCAGGCGATAAAGCCGGGTCTAGAGAGGGGAGTGGCAGTTCTTGTTGGAGGCAAACTTGGGAATAGAGGCAAGTACGGTTTACAGATGGCTAAGGCGATAATACCTTTCATGGAGGCTAACCCGCCAGATTACAAGGAAATCGTCGATATAACCTACAGGATCATCGACGTCTGGGACGAATATGGAAGACGGAAAGAGAGGTTCGGAGATTTCATACTCAGATACGGACTAGACAAGTTCTTGGAAGCGATAGGAGTTGAGCCTACACCCCAGATACTGGCTTCCCCCAAAACCACAACACACATCCACTACAAATAGGAGGTTCTAGGAGATGG